>CALACD010000231.1 GCA_937890445.1 uncultured Acidimicrobiia bacterium
GCGGCCACGAACAGGCGTGCCAACAACGATGCCTCGGGGTGGAGCGACGGCAGGATCTGCATCGAGAGCAGCAGCGTCACTGCGACGGCCACGAAGAGCACGCTCCAATTGGCACCGATGGGGATGCCGGCGATTCGTCCCAGTTTCAGACTGTCCGACATGTCGCCCCTAGTCGGCCTTCGTGAAGCGGACCTTGCCGCCTCCGTCGAGGACGAGACGTTGGCCCGTGATCCAGCTGCCGGCGTCGGACGCCAGATAGACGGCGGCGGCGGCGATGTCCTCCACCTCCCCGAGACGCCCCAGCGGGTACGCCCGAGCCACCTCGTCGCCCTTGGGGCCCTCCCACAGTGCCCGGGCGAAATCGGTCTTGATCAGCCCCGGGCACAGGGCGTTGATCCGTACCCCGGGTCCGAGTTCGGCGCCCAACTGCTCGGTCATGTGAATGAGCGCGGACTTGGTGAGATCGTAGACCCCGATGGTCGGGCTGGTCGACAGGCCACCCACGGACGAGATGTTGATCACGACGCCGCCGTTGTCCCGCATCCACTGTTTCCACGCCGTCTGTGTCCAGAACAGTGGCGCGGTCAGGTTGACCAGGATGGTCTTGTCCCAGCGGGGAATGTCGACGTCGATCATCGGCCCGGCATAAGGGTTGGTGGCTGCGTTGTTCACCAGGATGTCCAGTCGGCCGAATCGGTCGATGGTGGCCGCAACGGCGGCCTCGGCCGTCGCCTGGTCACCGGTGTTGCCGGCCATCCATGCACAGTCGTTCCCGATCTCCTCCGCCGCGGCCTCCAGTGCCTCGGCCTTGCGGGAGACGATCATCACCCTGGCTCCGGAACGGGCCATCTCCGTTGCGATGGCCTTGCCGATACCCCTGGACCCTCCGGTGATGAGCGCAACCTTGTCGTCCAGTCGAAGATCCATTCCCGCACGGTAGCGGTGATGACGAACCCGTGGAGGGTCACCGAGGCGGTGTCGGGGGACGAGCGACTCAGCCTGCGAGGATCACCATGACGACCAGCATCCCGGCAATGAAGACGACGAAGAGCCACTCGAGGCGATGGGTCTGGCCGCGTGCTTCGAGCAGGTAGTTCTCGAGCTCGGCGGTCTGCCCACTGGCCTCGAGCAATTCGCGTTCGAGCGCACTCAATCGCAACTGTTTGCCGGCCGATGCCTTCCTCGCCAGCTCGAGCTGCGATTTCATCTCGCCGAATTGGTCCTGCAGTTCTTGGAAGGCGCCCTCGGTCTCGCCCAGTTGGTTTCGCAGAGCGATGAGGTCCACGGCGTCGGGATCGGATTCGGGTGAGGCCGAGCCCCGGTCATCGGTCAGGGGGTTCTTGAGTCGCGTACGGATCTGGCGGAGTCGGCTGGCGTGCTCGGGATCGACCGGGGCGGTGAGTCGTTCGATCGACAACAGGATGCGTTCGAGGTACGTCGTGTCGTCGGGAAGGTTGAAGTGAGCCCACAGATTGCGGGCTTCGATCAGTTGGGCCACGAGGCCCCGCAGGTCCTCACCGAAGAAGTCGGCGAACACCGGGCCCCAGAATCGTCGGAGGACCAGGAGTTGGAAGAGCGGATCGGTGGCGCCGTGCTCGGTGGCCCGTCCCATCCGATTGGCGGCCGTCGTCTCCCATGAGAGATCGTCGGCGAAGTAGGTCGTCATGCGCTTGTCGATGAACGGGCCCAGCCCCGATGCCAGCACTTCGAACGCCTCGGCCAACCGGCCGTGGCGACTCACCGCGAGATCTGGAGTTTTTGGTACATCGGTCGGCATCGTGGCGCCTGTCTCCTTGTCGTATGCACTATCGGCCTGCGGACCGCCGAACTGAGCAAAAGCTGACGCGGCCGACGGTCAGGATCCGGCCGGGCGGACTCGCCGGAGACGAATGTGCGTCGACACGGTGGGAAACGCTCAAGAATCGACCGATCCGGCCGTTGTGATGGGGATATGCAGGACAAGCGGACGGCGATCTCGCCGGGAATCGTCATCGGGTGCGGGGTCGGGGCCGCTCTCGTGTGGCTGGTGATCTTGTTCGTGCTGATCGATCTCGAACAGGCGACGCTCGTCGTGGCCGGAGCCTCTGGCTTCTTCGGCGCCATGGGAAGCGGTATCGGAGCCCTGTGGCAGACCTGGTCGGCCCGACACACCACCGAGTACCTGGCCCGAGCCGAGCACGACGCGAGTCACGATGCGTTGACCGGGCTCCACAATCGCAACGCCTTGTTCCAGGAATTGGAATGGTCCTACAAACGGGCGAAGGAAACCGACACCGTGCTGGGCGTGCTGTTCCTCGATCTCGATCGATTCAAGGTCATCAACGATTCCATGGGCCATGAAGCGGGAGACGAGCTGCTTCGCATCGTGGCCACCCGCCTCCAGAGCGCGGTTCGGGGTAGCGACATCGTTGCCCGGTTCGGTGGCGACGAGTTCGTGGTCGTGTGTCGGGATCTCCTGTCGGAGAAATCGGTGTTGGCCGTCGCGACCCAGATCCTCAAGTCGTTCGCCCAGCCCGTCTCGCTCTATGGCGGCGTTCAGGTCGTCTCCACCAGCATCGGTA
The DNA here is from genome assembly GCA_937890445.1 of uncultured Acidimicrobiia bacterium. GTDB lineage: Bacteria > Actinomycetota > Acidimicrobiia > Acidimicrobiales > SZUA-35 > JAHECQ01. The sequence goes on from CALACD010000231.1 coordinate 2,562, forward strand.
TCGCCATCGCCCGACCCGACGACACGCGGCGGCCCAAGGATCTGGTTCGCGACGCCGACGCCGCCATGTACAAAGCCAAGAAGGAGCGCAGCGGCTACGCCGTCTTCGACGAGGTGCAGCGAATGCAGGTCATCGATCGCCTCGACATCGAGCGCGACCTGGTGAAGGCACTCGACGAAGAGCAGTTCGTGGTCTTCTATCAGCCACTCATCGATGTGCCGAAAAAGCGTCTCTATGGCTTCGAGGCACTCGTGCGCTGGAATCATCCCACCCGCGGCATCATCGGTCCCGGCGACTTCCTCCCGGTGGCCGAGGAGACCGGGATGATGGCTCGGATCGGCGAGATGGTGCTGCGAGAGGCATGCGCCCAGGCCGCAGTCTGGAATCATCTCACCGCCGACGCGCACGGCATCAAGATGAGCGTGAACATCGCCGAGCAACAGCTCATCGACGCCAACTTCCCCTACCTGGTCAGCGAGATCCTCGCCTGGTCGGGCTTGCCGGCCGAGCAGCTGGTGCTGGAGATCATCGAGGACGTCATCGTCGACCATCTCGACGGGTTGACCATCTTGCGCGACATCCGCAATCTCGGTGTCAATCTGGCCATCGACGATTTCGGAACCGGACAATCCAGCCTCAGCTACGTCAAGCAGTTCGACATGGTGTCGGCGCTCAAGATCGACAAGAGTTTCATCGACGAGATGGGTGACGGCTCCACCAACAGGGCCATCATCGAGGCCATCGTGGCCATGGCCAAGGCGCTCGACCTGCGCGTCGTGGCCGAGGGTGTCGAGAACGAGACACAGGTCCGAGGTCTGCTCGACTTCGGCGTCGACATCATGCAGGGCTACCTGTTCAACAAGCCCGTCCGGTCCGACGCCATCGATCCTGTCGTGTGGTTCAAACCCCGAGGCAACGACGAGGGCGCCGCGCGACCGGGTCTGACCCCGTTGGAGGTCAGTCGGGCCTTGGCCGTCCAGGCCGCCGCCAGCGGACCCAACCGACCACCCCGCAAGGGATGACCGATCCGGCCTCCGGATGGCTCCTGGTCGCCAACGACCGATGCGTCAGAACGACTCGGGGGGCGGTGCCACGAAGTCGATCAGTTGCTCGACGGCCCCGACCAGCCCTGGTTCCAAGTCGGCATAGGTCGAGACCTGGGCCAAGATCTTCTTCCACAGTTGGCCCGGTTCGCCGTTGAACCGGAAGGCGCGACAGACGCCGGTCTTCCAATCGGTGCCCTTGGGAATGACGGGCCAGGCCGCGATGCCCAAGGTCGCAGGGCGGACCGCCTGCCAGATGTCGACGTACGGATGTCCCGTTATCAGTACATCGGGATGATCCACCGTGGCAGCGATGTGTGACTCCTTGGTGCCATCGACGAGGTGATCGAGGAGCACACCCAACCGTCGACCCGGCCGCGGTCCGAAGGCTCGAACCACGTCGGCCAGGTCGTCGGCACCGTGCAGCGGTTCGACGACGACGCCCTCGACTCGCAGATCATGTCCCCACACCTTCTCGACGAGCTCGGCATCGTGGACACCTTCGACCAACA
>CALACD010000232.1 GCA_937890445.1 uncultured Acidimicrobiia bacterium
GCAACGCATACCAGTGCGGGACGGGCCACCACGAGCTGCTTCCGCCACTCTGATCCTCGCCCGCCTGCCTTCTTCGGCCGCTTCTCTTCACCCGCCGGCCACCACCGTCCCTTCTCGTCCCGACCCATCAGGAGAACCCGCAATGACCACCATCGATACTGCGCTGCTGCCCGACGTTCCACCCTCGATCATGCATGCCGCTGCAGCGCTGCGATCGGGAGAGTTGACCAGTGTGCAACTGGTCGAAGCATGCCTGGCCCGAGCCGACGTGCTCGATCCGATCCTCGGTGTGTTCATCCAGCGTCTCGACGAAACAGCGTTGGCGGCGGCAGCCATTGCCGACGACGAGCTGGCCGCCGGCATCGACCGGGGTCCGTTGCACGGCATTCCGCTGGGAATCAAGGACATCATCGCGACCAAGGAGTCGACGACGACCGCCCAGAGTCTGATCCTGGATCCGGCCTGGGGTTCGACCGGCGATGCCGTCGTGGTGTCCCGGCTGCGGGCCGCCGGAGCCATCGTCATCGGGAAGACGTCGACCATGGAGTTCGCCATCGGCATGCCCGATCCAAGCAAACCCTTCCCCGTGCCGCGGAACCCGTGGGACACCACGCGTTGGACGGGCGGGTCGTCGTCGGGCACCGGTGCCGGGGTGGCCGCCGGGCTGTTCATGGGTGGACTCGGCACGGACACCGGCGGTTCGGTCCGCATCCCCGCCGCCTTCTGTGGCATCAGTGGTTTGAAGCAGACGTTCGGGCTGGTGCCGAAGTCGGGCTGCGTCCCACTCGGCTTCTCTCTCGATCACATCGGACCGATGGCGCCGAGCGCAGCCGACTGTCTGGCCATGATCGCGGTGATGGCAGGACCCGATCCGTCCGATCCGAACTGCATCGATCTGCGTGACCCGGTGTGGCCCGACACGCTGGCCACCAGCCTGGTCGGGTTGACCATCGGTGTCGATCGCGTCAACCACCTCACCGTCGATGGCGTCGAACCGGCGGCCGTCGCCGCTTTCGAAGCCGCGCTTCGAGTTCTCGCCGCTGCAGGAGCCGAAGTCATCGAGGTGGAGATCCCGCACTATGAACTCATGCGGGCTGCGGGGACCGTCACGTCTCGGGGCGAAGCATCCAGCTATCACCGGACGGATCTCTCTCAACGCTGGTCCGAGTATGGCGTGCACACGTCGAAGGCGACCTCGATGGGCACGTTGGTGAGCGGCGCCGACTATGTCCAGGCTCAACGGGTTCGAGCGTTCTGCAACGCTGCACTGGCCGAGATGATGGCGCCGCTCGATGCCATCGTGACGCCGATGGCCGGAATCGGGGCGCCGCTACTCGAGGGGCTCGACCATAGGAGTTTCATGGAGTGGCCGGTGTTCAGCCAGTTCTGGAACCCGACGGGCCTGCCGGCTCTGGCCATTCCGATGGGGCGCACACCCGATGGATTGCCGCTGTCGATGCAGATCGCCGGAAAGGCGCAGGCAGAAGCCACGGTGCTGACCGTCGCCCATGCCTACCAAGCGGCAACGGATTGGCACCTGGCCAAACCGGCGTTCGACGCCTCCCTGCTGGTGGCTCGAAGCTGAACATCTGGTCGCGGGCTCGCTCGTCTAGTCGCGGGCTCGCTCGGTTGGGTCCGAACAGTCCGATCCTGACAGTGCTGCTCGCACCAGCACGCGGTCCGAGCGACAACGGGAGAACCCGAAGTCCAACGGTCGGCCGCGGTCGTCGAGCAACAAGCGTTCGAAGCGCAGGAGCGGAGCACCGACTGCAACGTGCAAGGTGGCGGCCAAGTGCTCGTCGGCAGCGACGGCTTCCATCTGGAGTTCGAGGTGACCTGGTGACAGGCCGAGCTCGGAGAGCACCATGAACCAGTCGCCGAGCCATTCGCCCTCGAGATCCGTGTCGAAGGCTGCTGCGACCCGGTCCCGGGGCAGGTAGCTGGTCGCCACCGAGTAGGGCTCCCGGTCGACCTGTGTCTCGTAGGTTGCGACGATGCAGCACGTGCCCTGCGGGACCTGAAGCCGTTCTGCGACGATGCGTTCCGCCCGGCACTCCAGCACCTCGACGAATCGGGTGAGCACCCGCTGCGCTCGCCCGGGGAACTCGCGGGCGATACCCCCACCGCTGGTGAGGTCGTGGACTCGATGTTTCGAGACCACGAAGGTCCCACGTCCTTGGCGGCGAATCACGTAACCGTCGCGGCGAAGCAGGTCGAGAGCGCCCCGCACGACGTTGCGCCCCACGCCGTAGCAGTCGCTGAACTCGGCTTCGGAGGGCAGCAGGTCGCCGGCCGCGTAGCGACCACGCAGTATCTCGGTCCGAATGAGGTCCCCGAGTCGGCGTGCCGATTCGACCTTCAGTCGCTGTCGATCTGGGCTGGACGGATGCATCTCGGATGTCCTCTCGATGACTCGTGAGCACGTTGGGTGGCATCGGACGAATCGATGCTTAGCCGTGGATGAACCATGGTTGTCGACAAAGGTTTCCGCTGTGGGTCGACGAGGTAAACCCCGGCACCAAACTGGTGCCGGGGTTTGATGCTCTGGGCTTCCTGTTGTTCCGCCGGGCAGTGCAACGGTCCCGAGAGGAGCGCTACTCCTCGATGTACACCTGGGTCAGGTCGGCGAACCACGACTGCGGTTGTACGAAGCCCTTCACCTCTGGAGCCAACACCCGAAGATTGAGATCGTGCACCGTCACGATCACCGGAGCATCCTTCATCATCAAGGACTGCATCTGCATCAGGAGGTCGTCGGACGCTGCCGGGTCGAACTCGGCCCCGGCGGCGTAGTACAACGCGTCGACCTCGGGGTTCGAGTAGCCAGGAGCATTGCAGCACGATGCCGTTCCGAACCCTGCCGACTCGGGGGCGAAGTCCGTTACGTACAGCCGCATACCCGACGGGTAGAGCGGAGCGAGGGAGATGTACAACGCATCGACATCCGCCCAGTCCGGATGTTGCAGTCCCTGACGGAGTCCGGTGAGGATGTTGTTCCACTCCATCGGCATCAGGTTGACCTCGACACCGATGGCAGCCATGTCGGCCTGGAGCTTCTCGTTCATAGGACCGGGGAACATGTTGCCCGAACCACCGGTCGGATAGGCGACGTTGAGGACGAGATCCTCGACGCCGGCCTCGGCCAGGAGCGCCTTGGCCTTCTCCGGATCGTAGGTGTAGCCGTCCCAGGAAGGGTCGTACCAGGGATGGCCCTCGTAGAGATACTGTGTGGCCGGGTAGCCGACGTTGTTGATGAGGGCACTGGTGCCCTCGGCGTCGATGGCATAGTTCAATGCCTGGCGAACCCGAACGTCGTCGAACGGCGGCTTCTGGACATTGAGCTGATAGGTGATGACGTGGGGGTACTCGCCCAGCAGCACCTGGAAACCCTGCCCTGCGAGCTGATCGATGGCGTCGGGTGGCGGTAGCTCTGCCCAGTCGATGTCACCGGCCTGCAAGGCAGCCAACCGAGTCGCCGGCTCGGGCATCGGGTAGAGCTCGATCTTGTCGATCTTCGGGCGTCCGCGGTAGTAGTTCTCGAACGCCTCCAGCTCCATGATCTGACCATCGACGTAGTTCGTGACCTTGAACGGCCCGGTGCCGGTGGCGTGGGCCAGGTAGTCCTCGTTCCCATAGGTCTGGACCGCCAGGGGACTGGCGAAGTAGATGAAGGCGAGGTCGTAGGGCAGCCATGCATAGGGCTCGGTCGTCGTCATCGTGATTTCGTAGTCCCCGGTCTTCTCGTACCCCGCTATCTGGGCGAACCAGTTGACGTTCGCCGTGTAGGAGTCGGCATCGAAGTACTCGGAGGTGTCATCCGACACCCGATCCAGGTTGAAGATGACCGCGTCGGCGTCGAAGGGTTCGCCGTCGTGGAAGGTGACGTCTTCGCGCAACGTGAACGTCCAGGTGAGCTCGTCGTCCGAAAGCGTGTAGGACTCGGCCAGAGCAGGTTCGGGGACGGGGACACTGTCACCCTGTTCGACATTGAATCGGAAGAGGGCGTCGTAGATCTGGTAGCCGACGAACCGACGTCCTTCGAAGCCTTCGTTCGGTGGTGTGGCGGGGAACGGGATGTTGCCGGCAGTCATCCCGATCCGGAGCACACCGCCGCTGCCGTCGGGGTCGGCGGCGTCCGCTGTGCCTGCGTCGTCGTCGCTCTCGCTGGACGATGCATCAGCTGCTGCACCGTCGCTCTCGCCCGTCGCTGAACTGTCGTCTCCGGAACCGCCGCAGGCAGCTGCGACCATGCCGAGGCTGAGAAGTACCGCCAGGACCCGGAACCAACCCCCCAGCGGTCGGGCCCCTCCTCGAAGGTGCTCGGGTGGCGGGCCAGGTGGCTGTCCTCGTTCGGATCCTCGTCGCGAAGCGAAGGTGGATGTTCCTTGGTTCACTGCATTCCTCCCGGTTGGGCCCTGGGGCCACATTGCCTGTGCTGACAGACGGTGGATCTGTCATGGCAGGCAGTATTTGATGAGAGGAAGTCGTCGCCGTATCTTGGTTATTTCTCCTAAGAGAACGCTGACCTACCGGATTCTTTCGTGGGTATGGGGAAGTCGTTGTTTCGCCGGCGTTTCGCCGGGTGTCTGGAGACGAGAAAGTCTCCCAACAGGAAAGTTGTGTCGTCATTTCGCAACTACGCCGCTGCGCAACGTTGATGCAAACCTCTTTGTGTTTCATCTCTTTCAGTAGAACGAAAGGTGTTTGGCAGGAACAATACAGACCAAAAAGATTCAAAAAGAAGAAGTCGATATTGTTGCAATCGCGACGCAAGCGCGTTCAGACACCAACAAGAGGATTCATCGTGAACAAGCCCAAGATTGCCGTCTTCTCTGGTCCCACCGCCACCATCCAGAACAGTCCACCGTTGCTGACCAGCAACAAGGCTCGGCAAGCGCATGGATTGCCGCTGCTCGAGGCCGGCACCGATTCGCTTCGTGCCCAGCGCCTTGCATCTCCGGTGACGGTCTACATCGAGGCCTATTCGGCGCATCCCCTGGAAGCCGATGCGGCCGAGCTCTACGCTGCGCCCGACGGCTGGGTCGATGCCGACGGTGCGTTCACTGCGGAAGAGCCCGAGAGCGGGGGAACACCGGTGTGGGTGGCGACGCTCGATCCTTCCGATGGTCTCTACCTCCTGCCGTACATGGCCCGGCAGGCAGATGGCAGCTCCTGGGATGGGGCCGAGGTCGCCCCGCTGGCCCCGGCGGAACGGAGCCGTCAGACCTTCTACCCCGATGCCAGTCGCATCTACGAGGAGATCGACCGGTTCGGTCTGCGGGGGAGCGGCCACAGTCCGGGACTGGCTGATCAGGTCGAGTTCGCCTTCTTCCGCCCGGCCCCCTCCGGCGGCTACAAGAAGGGTCTGGCCGCCGATGCCCGCACCGACCAGGGCGACGGCGACATCCCGGCGGAGACGTTGGGCGAAGACTTCTTCATCTACTTTCCTCAGCATCTACGAGCCGAGCCACATCTCCCGGCGCTGGCCCGAGCCACCAACATCGTGGCGACCACGCTTGCCGAGGGTGACTACATCGGCGCCCAGTGGCTCGAGGGCAGTCCGACAACCGAGGAATCGATGTACTGGTTGAACCTGATCATCGACACCACCATCCCCCTCGTCGGCCATTCGGCCCAGCGTCCGCATCAGACGCTCAGTGCCGATGGCGACAGCAACATCTCCGACGGTGTCAAGTACCTCCTGTCCGGCATCGCGGTCGATGCCGACGGAAAGGACCGGGTCGGGGCGGTGATGATCGTCGACGAATTGGTCTTCGCGTCGCGAGAGGTGACCAAGACCGATGCCCGACCGGGTAACTACGAAGCGACCGGCGGGCACGGCGGCATCGTTGCCGACATGGGAGGGTACGGCCCACCGATGATGACCTATGTGCCGGAGAAGCTCCACACCTACTCCAGCATGGTGAATCTCACCCAGCTTCCCGACTCGGTGGTCGGGGTGGCGGGCAGCCGGGTGGAGCGGTCGATCACCACGACGACCGTGGCGGTGAAGGACAGCGAGGGGTTGTTGCTGGCGTCGGCGCTCCCGCAGGTCAGCATCTCGAAGTACGGCCGCTACATGCCCGTCGACGCTTCGGGCGATCCCGATCTCGATCCCGAGATCATGGCTCGGATCGATGCGAATCTGGCCGGCGCCGCGCTGGCCGGCTTCGTGGGCGAAGGTGCGTCTCCCTACGGTTCGATGAACACGATGACCGACAACGCCCTGACCGTTGCCGCCTATTGCGGCTTCCCCGTGGCCAAGTGCGGGCGGGGCAACACGGGTGGAATGGCGTACAAGAACAACAAGGTGTTCATCGCCGGCAACAATCTCACGTCGACCAAGGCCCGCATCTTGTTGATGGCTGCGATCATGAAACTGGGAGCGCTGCCCCCGGCCGCCGACCCCTACGCCCCGACCGAGGACGAGACTGCGGCCCTCATGGCCAAAGTGGCGGAGTACCAGCTCATCTTCGACACGCACTGAGCGAACCCAGGTGACGTTCTGGCGGCACCCGCGGTTGCTGGCGACGGCAGGTGCGGCCAGAAGCGGTCGGAAGCTGGGTCAGCCGCCATGGTCTGAGTCGGTTGGCTTCTTCGTCGACTAGGTCGCTCGGCCCTCGGGGCCAGTGACCTTGCTCATGACGACCCGGGGTCCGATCTCTACGTTCGGATCCATGAAACTTCGCAGAATCGCTGTCGCTGTCGCTGTCGTGACATCCGGTCTCGCCGGCACCGCCTTCACCGCTACCCCTGCTTCGGCCGAGGTGGCAGAGGTGCAACAGACGTGGTGGGGCCTGGCCACCAAGGGAGAGAGTCGCGTCCTCGACGGTTGGCGCAACGACCCGTTGGGCTGGGCCGTCGAACCCAACGGCGGGGCCATGTTCGTGGGCGGGCAGTTCCTCGACATCACCAACGGGACCGAGACCATCCGTCAGCCCTATCTGGCTGCGTTCGACGCCGGTGACGGTCGGCCGCTGCGCTGGATCACACCCGAGATCGGCGGGCCGGTCCTGGCCCTCGAGACGACCCCCGACGGTGGCTTGATGGTCGGTGGCGAGATGGACTCGGTCAATGGCGTCAACCTCGGCGCCCTGGCCAAGATCGATCCGACTACCGGCGATCTGTGGCCGGGCTGGACGACTCGGGTCTACGGCAGCACCAGCGTGGTCCGCGACATTCGGGTCGAATCCGATGGATGGATGTACGTCGTGGGAGATTTCTCGGTGGCGACCGAAGGGAACAACCCGTTCCCGGTGAACGGTGCCATCCGCATGGATCCCGCCACCGGCTCCATCGATCGCAACTGGACTCCCGATGTCGCCGGCGGTTCGGTGTGGGGAGTCTCGGTCAGCCAGACCAACAACCGGGTCTATCTGGCCGGTTGGTTCACCTCGATCAACGGAGATACCTCGGCCCGAGGGTTCGCTGGACTGGACGATGTGACCGGGGCGGTCCTCGACGGTCGCGACACCGTGCCGTACAACACCTGTGTCGGGTGTGATGGCTACTATCTAATGTATGACGTGTTGGCCACCGAGTTCGGTGACGTCTGGGTGGTGGGCCAGCAGCATGCCATCTTCATCCTCGACGAGGCGCTCGGGTTGGACATGCGCCTGATGCACTACACCGGCTGCAACCGTCACCGCCAGGACGACTGCAAGCGAGCTGGCGGTGAGTATCAGGAGATCGAGCGAGTCGGCGATCGCATCTACGCGGCCTGTCATTGTTGGGGTTGGCATCAGACCGATACCCAGACCATCTATCACTCCAGTTTCCCGACCGGAACCCCGACGGGTTCGATCAGCTCGGTTGCCGCCTACGAGCCGTCGACGGGCGAGCGAATCCAGTCCATGAACCCCTACATGTCGGGCAACGCCGGTGGCTTTGCCATCGCCGGAGCCACCGACGGATGTCTGTGGCTGGCCGGGGGGTACACCCAGGTCGGTCAACCGGGAGATCAGCGTCGAGCCCGCGACCTGGTGCGTCTGTGCGACGCCAACGGCCCCGGTCCCGATCCTCAGCCCAACCCGGTCGACCCCGGTGCTCCGAGCGATGTGGCAGCGCCCGCCGTGTGCAGCGCCGACCATGACGGCGTGGCGGCAACGATCTCGTGGACCGCCAGTCCGGGCGCTGTCGACTACCGGCTGTTCCGCTCGATCGACGATGGCGCCACCTATTGGCGCGGCGTGACCGTCGAGACGTCGTTCCCCGACGCGCTGTCCGGTTCGGGACGACATCGCTACGAAGTACAGGCCCGCGGTGTCACCGGCGTCTGGTCCGACAGCGCCGTCTGCAGTCCGGATCTCGACCCGTTGGCTGGGATCGTGCCGGTCGCGGCACCGGCGACGTGCTCGGCCAGCAATGCCGGAACGATGGCCACGGTGTCGTGGGACGCATCCGAGAACGCCGTGCAGTATCGGGTGTTCCGCTCGATCGACGGCGGTCCGACCTACTGGCGGGCGGCCACCGACGCGACGTCGACGACCGACAAGCTTCGAACGTCCGGGCTGCACCACTACCAGGTGCAGGCGCGAGGCGCAGATGGCGTGTGGTCGGTATCGACGCAGTGTGGGGCGCCTCTCGACCCGATTGCCGGCCTCGAAGCGGTCGCTGCCCCGGCGAATTGCCTGGTCATGGCGGTTGGTTCGGCGGCGACCGTGACGTGGGAGCCTTCGCCTGATTCTGTCGATTCTCGCATCTTCCGATCCGTGGACGGTGGGACCTCGTTCTGGCGAGGCCTGGTGACGGGATCGACGTTCTCGGACACGCTGCGACCATCGGGTGTGCACGTCTACACCGTGCAGTCGAGGGGTGACAACGGCCTGTGGAGCGAATCGGTGACCTGTGAAGCGCCCCGGGTTTTGTAGAGGCTCAGTTGGTTGAGTCCTCACCCTGGTGGG
>CALACD010000233.1 GCA_937890445.1 uncultured Acidimicrobiia bacterium
CTCGGGACTGGGCCCGGGAACACGGTTCGACCGACGCCTCGCAACCCGGGAGTCTGATCGACCGCTCGATGTGGCGGGCCGCAGCCGACGCTGGCATCCAATCGCTGATTGTTCCGACGGAGTTCGGCGGCGCCGGCAGATCGGCGGTCGATGCCATGCTCACGTTCGAAGGCCTTGGCCTCGGAGCCAGCGACAATGGCCTGCTCTTCGCACTGTCATCCCAGGTGTTCGCGATGCAACGGGCATTCGCCGACTCGGCCTCGGCCCAACAGCTCGAGCAGTGGATGCCCAAGTTGCTGGCGGGTGAGGCTTTCGGATGCTTCGCCATGTCCGAACCCGAGGCCGGGTCCGACATCTCCGCGATCTCGACGGTGGCGGTGGCACAGGACACCGACGGCTCCTACGTCCTGAATGGATCGAAGAGCTGGGCCACGCTGGGTCCGTTGTGCGACGTTGCGATCGTCTTTGCCACGACCGACCCCGATAAGGGCCGGTGGGGGATCACCGCCTTCGTCGTCGACGCGTCGACGGAAGGATTCGTACGCGGACCGGCGGTGGCGAAGATGGGTCTCGGTAGCTGCCCGTTCGGATCACTGGATCTGGTCGATTGTCGGGTGGGACCCGAGTCGGTCCTGGGGCGACCCGGTTCCGGAGCTGCCATCTTCGCCGACGCCGTCGAGGGAGAGCGGGTCTTCCTCTACGCCGCAGCGCTCGGAGCCATGGAGCGTGTGCTCGACCAGACCGTGGAGCGAGCCCGAACCCGTCGCCAGTCCGGTAAGACCATCGGGTCATTCCAGGCAGTTTCCCATCGGATCGTCGACATGAAACTGCGGCACGAAGCGGCAAGACTCCTCGTGTACAAGGCAGCTGCCCTCCACGATCGGGGCCAATCGATCGCGCTGGCCGCGGGGCTGGCAAAGTTGCAGACGTCCGAGACGTCGGTGCAGTCCGCTCTGGACGCAATGCGAGTGTTCGGCGCCACGGGCTACACCGTGGAAGCCGGTTTGGAGCGGGAACTACGGGACGCAGTCGGAGGCCTTGCCTATTCCGGCACGCCGGACGTGACCCGCAACATTGTCGCCGGACTCCTGCGACTCGACCGATCCGGTGCGTCCGCGAAGACGCAACAGAGCGAAGACAGGGAATGAGCTTGAGATCGAAACGTTTGGCTTTGTGTGTCCTCGGACTTCTCCTGGTCTTCGGAGGGTTCGGTGCCAGACCGGCCTCGGCCCATACGGGCGACCAGTCGTATCTGTACCTGGACATCACGGAGACCTCGATGTCGGGTCGGGTCGAGATGCCCTTCACCGACCTTCGTGAACACCTCGGCCTCGATCTGCGCGGTTCGACCTCGGACATTCAGGCCGAGCTCGAGGCCGCTCGCGACGTGATCGAGCGCTATGCCGCTGATCACCTGGTCCTCGGAGCAGCAGGTCAGACGTGGCCGGTCACGTTCGTCGGCGTCGAGCGGTTGGATGTCGAGATCGACGACCCGGACTTCGGCTATGCGCTCGCATCGTTCGAGACGACGCCGGCAACCGTCGGGATTCCCCGCCAGTTCGACGTCACCTTCGATCCGTTCTTCGACGAGAACCCGTCTCGTGACGCCCTTCTGATCATCGGAAACGACTGGGGCAGCGGCGTCATCGACAACTTCGAGGAGTCGCTGGTTCGTTTCGCACCCGACAGCCGCAGTCAACAGATCGATCTCGGCGACACGTCGTGGTTCAAGAACTTCAGCGCCAGTGTCGTTCTCGGACTCGATCACATCCGGACCGGGCCTGATCACATCTTCTTCGTGCTGGTGTTGATGCTGCCCTCGGTGCTGATCTTCAACAGCGGCTGGAAACCGACGGCCAGTTTCACCTCGTCGCTGTGGAGGGTGTTGAAGGTCGTGAGCATGTTCACGCTGGCCCACACCATCACCTTCAGCCTGGCCGGCCTCGGCCTCTTGCCACTGCCGAGCGCCCGGTTCGTCGAGACGATCATCGCCCTGTCGATCGCAGCGGCTGCGTTGCACAACATCTGGCCCATTGCCCGAAACCGGGAGTGGCTGATCTCGTTCGTCTTCGGACTGTTCCACGGAATGGGGTTCGCGTCACTCGTGTCGGACCTCGACGTCAGCCGGAACACCCAACTCGTCTCGCTGATCGGCCGCAACATCGGCATCGAGATCGGCCAGACGATCGTTGTGCTCCTGACCTTCTCCCTACTGTTCCTGTTGCGGCGAACTCGCTACTACATGCCGTTGTTCACCGCTGGCTCGCTGCTTCTGGTCGTCGTCAGCGTTGGCTGGATGCTCGAACGGCTCTTCGATGTACCTCGCATCACCTCGACCCTGGTCGAGTCGGCTGTGTACTTCCCTCGGGTCCTCCTGCCGCTGGCCTTGGCCACGTTGCTGGCCGCGGTTGTTCACCGTCGAGAAGACGCCCGTGGGCGGCTGCTGGCAGCCCATGGTGACGAAGGTTCCGAAGCCGGTGAGCCGATCTCGGTGGGCTGAGGTGCTTCGTGGGCTGAGGTGCTTCGTGGGCTGAGGAGCTGCACGGTCGAATTTCGTGAGCCGGCCGCGGTGAGGTCTGCCGGCATCGTGCGGAGTTCGACAACGATGCGAATAGGGCGCGGGTCACTTGGTCCGCCTGTCTCCGGGGGCTCTACGCCACGTCGGACCAGCGCTTCACGACTTGCGTGTCGGCTACGAACCGGACATCCGCCTGGGGCGACCAGTAGTGGGCCGCCTCGACAACTGCATTGGTCACCATGGCGGCTGCTTCATCGGCTCGTGCTTCGGGAACGTGGACCAGCAGTTCGTCGTGGAGGCACAGGACGACGACGGCGCCCAGTGCTCGGCTGTGGCGTCGAACGGTGATGGCCCACACCTTGAAGTACTCGGCCGCTGCTCCCTGGATCACGGCGTTGCGGGCGTAACGGCCGCGAGCAGCGGCAGCCGCGACGGCCCGATCGAGGTTGCCGTCCTGCTTGTGGGAAGCCCACATACGGACCCGTCGACCGCCGTGGGTGAACACATCTTCGGATCGTTTACCCGACTCCGCTGCTTGTTCGAGCAACGCCATCGCCACCGGATAGTTCTTCCGGAGACCGGCCAGTGCTCCCGCCGATTCTCCCGTGGTCGCACCGTACATTGCCCCGAGCACGGCCAGCTTGGCGACCGAGCGTTCCACGCCGAGTCGCTGTGCAATGGGCAGGTAGAGATCATCGCCCCGAGTGGCCTCGATCAGCATCCGATCGCCCGAGACCGCAGCCAGCACCCGCGGTTCGATCTGACCGAGATCGGCTCGGACGAACAGGTGACCCTCTTCAGCGGTCACGATCGGCCGCATGACCGAGGGCAGATTGTGGAGTCCGGCCGACGCGGTCATGCGCCCGGCCGCACCATCGGTACTCGACCACGAACCACGGAGCCGGCCTTCCCTCACGTGTTCGTCGAGCCACGCGTAGCCGTAGGTCGTGGCGATACGTTCGGCTTTGCGCCACGTCAGCAGCGCATCGATCAGTGGTTCGGTGTGTCGGAGCTTCTCGAGCCGCCACGCCCGGGTATCGGGGAGTTCGAATCCTTGCCGCTCGAGCATCGCCTTCACCTCGCCCGGGTTCCGGAGATTGACCTCTCGCCGATGTTCGAGCCGAGCCAACACCACTTCATCACGGGCGGCGCGGAGCCGGTCATCGTGCTCGGCTGACTCTGGCCGAGGGCCGGCCGCGTCGGCAATCAGACCGTGCGCGGTCCGTTCGTCGACCGGGAGACCTGCGGCAGACATCTCTGCACACAGCAGCTCGGCTGCCGACTCCGACCGCGCCGTCGAACGGCACCGCGCCGGATCGCCACGCCCGTCGATGAGCTGATCCTGGAGAGACGCGGCCTCGAGCGCACAAGCGGCCCAGGCCGCGAGCCGGTCCGGTGTTCGGCCAAAACCTCCGTCGATCCACTCGGGCCGGAGGTGGCCATCGGGCATGGTCGGCTCTGCTCGGTCTCCTTCGTCCGACGGCGGGTCGAGTAGTCCGAGCTGCCCCAGGCGGGGCAAGGTGTCGAGACGCAGGCCCTTCAGTGTGGCCCACACCTCCCCGAGCGGTGCTCTCGACCCGCCGAAGAGCATTCGATGCACCGTGCGAACGTCCCAACAACGATCGATCGGGATCTGTGCCTGGGCAACCAGAGCCGTCGTCTCGTCACCCCACCACACCCACCGTGGGGCGCTGGCTGCGACCAGCTCGGCCAACACCGGGAGCGGGTCCGGTGTCGCGATGGCCCACCGGTCGTCGCCACAGGCGAGACCGAGCCCCACCCCTCGAGCAATCGCAACGGACACCAGATCGTCTCGGCAGAATTCGATCGGACCATCCACCCCTGGTGTCTACCAGCCTGCCTCACTGCGTGGACTGTCCGACCACCCGGGCGTTCTGGTGATCAGAGCCGAGCTCCCGTCGAGCTGCATTGATCTGCTCGCCCGTTTCGATGTACTTTCTGTTTCGGTTAATTAATGAATGAGGAAAGTACCTAGAGATGGCACCGATGACGACAGCGACCGCGATGCTCGACGAAGCACGGCTCGACGAGACCTTCGCTGCCCTCGCCAACTCGACACGGCGGGCGATCCTGGCTCGCCTCGCAGACGGTGAGGCCAGCGTCAACGACCTGGCCGCACCGTTCGACCTGACGCTCCCGGCGGTCTCCAAGCACATCAAGGTGTTGGAGCAAGCCGGACTCATCACGCGCAGCCGAAAGGCACAGTTCCGGCCCTGCGCCATCGACGCCGGTCCACTCGCCGAGATCGCGAGTTGGGCCCAGCAGTACCAACACATCTGGGAGGACCGATTCGACCGCATGGACGACTACGTCCGAGCGCTCCAGAACTCCCGAGACCGAACACCCGAGACCGAACACCAGACGAGCAAGAGGCATGAACCATGATTGGAACCAAGGACGTCCGGGTCAGCGGCCGCCGCCACGTCACAATGGAGATGGAGACCCCGAGCGGCCCGATGCAGATGTTCTTCGTCGGCGAGTTCCGCCAGGTCGACCCCAAGACCCACCTCGTCTACACCGAGAGCCTGGCCGATGCGGACGGCAACGCCCTCACGGCCGAGCAGATGGGCATGCCTGCCGGAACGTCAATGGAGACGTCCATGGTGATCGACCTCGAAGACCTTGGTTCACGCACCAGGATGACCATGACTCATATCGGCGTTCCGGCCGATTCTCCCGGTGGCCACGGTTGTATGATGGCGATCGAGAAAATGGAAGCACGCGTCACCGATCTCACCCGCTGACCACAAAGTCTCGTCAGCGAAGCAAGGCGAGCGTTCGGTCGGCGATTTCCGCGGGTGCGTACGTACATCGCATCGTGTCAGCTCCGCCTTGATCGCCGGTGCCCAGCTCACCCGGCCTTCAGCTTCCTCGGTCGTCGCCCTGCCACGACCGACGTGCACACGCCGATCCACGGCCCCATGCGGAGCGGTCCGAACGCTATGACGCGTTCGCCTCTCTACTGAGCGATGTCGACTTCCCATTGGAGAGTGCGGTGCAGGGTGGCGCGGGCTCGGGCGACACGGGAGCGGATGGTGCCGACAGGGCAGTCGCAAAGGTCGGCTGCCTGGTCGTAGGTGTGGCCGAGGATCTGGGTGAGCACGAACGCGACGCGTTGATCGTCGGGGAGTTCTTCGATGAGCATGGCCAGGTCGACGTCGGCGGTGGAGTCGATTGTTGGCCGGCGGGTGAGTTCGGTGCGGCGTGCTCGTTGGTGGTGTTCGACGGCGTGAGCGCAGGCCCGGCGGGCGATGCCGAGGATCCAGCGGGTGGCGGAACTGTCGGATCAGAACGTACCGAGGCTGCGCAGGGCCCGCAGGTAGGTGTCTTGGACGAGATCGTCGACGTGGTCGGGGTCGCCGAGGTAGCGGCAATAGCCGGTGACGTCGCTGCGGGTGATACGAACGAAGGTTTCGAACGCTGCGGGGTCGCCGTCTTGGGCTGCGAGCAGCGCGACGGTGGCGGGGTCGGTCATCGAGGCGGGGGAAGTCCGGGTCGGGGGGAAGATTTTCCGGATCGGAGGGAATTCTAGAGGGAGATAGCCGAACTGGTGGGGCATGAACGTTTCCCCGACTCCTGGTTCCCGCCGTGTCCGCTTCTTGCCCTCCCTCGCCGCGATCGCGGTGTTAGCTCTGGCCGCTGCAGGTTGTGGCGGCTCCGATGACGCCGCAATCCCGTCGCCGACGACCGAGGGGACGGCAGCGGCGCCGCTGCCCGAGGGTGCGTTGTCGGTGGTGGTGTCGGATCCGCCGCTGGCTGATCTGGTCGCTCGAGTGGCAGGGCCTCAGGTGGGTGTGACGAGCCTGGTGCCGATGGGCGCTGACGGCCACACCTACGAGCCCCGGCCCGAGGACGCCCGCACGCTGGCTGGCGCCGATGTGTACATCGAGAACGGTCTCGACCTGAACAACGTGGTGTCGTCGTTCGCGTTGTCGAACTATCCGAGTGGAACCCCGCACTATGCCTTGGCCGATGTGATCTCTCCCGACGAGGTGATCGCCACCGATTCGGCCGAAGAGATCGCCGCCCACGGCCACGCCCACAACTACAACGCGCACCTGTGGCCCGACCCGGTGTACGCGCGGGCCTACGTGAATCGGATCGCCGAGATCATGGTCGAGCACGACCCCGCCAACGCGGCCGGTTACCAGGAACGCGGCGCCGCGTTGGTGGCCGAACTGCAGGGGCTCGACGCGGCGTTCGCTTCGGCGATCGCCACGATCCCTGAAGCGAACCGCAAGATGGTCGTCTACCACGACTCGTGGTCCTACTTCGGGCGTCGCTACGGACTGCCGGTGATCGGAGCCATCCAGCCCACCGATTTCTCCGAGCCGTCCGCTGAAGAGCTGCGCAACACCATCGACGAGGTCCGCGCCGCCGCCGTGCCGGCGTTCTTCGGATCCGAGGTGTTCCCCTCCGACGTACTCGCGGTGATCGAGGAGGAGTCCGGGTCCACCTATGTCGCCGACCTCTCCGACGACCTCCTTCCCGGCAGCCCGGGGGATCCCGAGCACAGCTACGTCGGGATGATGGTCGCCAACGTCCGCACCATCGTCACCGCGCTCGGTGGGGATCCGTCCGGGCTCGACGCTGTGGATCCGGCGTTGTCGTGACCACCACGATCGAACTGTCCGGCGTCGAGGTCCGGTTCGGCAACGTCATCCCCCTGAGCGGGATCGACCTTCGAGTCGAAGCCGGCGAGCTCGTCGGCATCGTCGGGCCATCGGGTGCGGGCAAGACCACGTTGCTGCGGCTCCTGCTCGGCGAGATCACACCGTCGAGCGGGCAGATGACCATGGGATCGGCACGGACCAGGGGCCGTCGTTCGGTCGGGTATGTCCCCCAGCTCGAGGCCAGCGAACGAACCTTCCCCCTCACCGTTCGCGGTGCGGTCCTGCTCGGCGCAGCAGCCACCAGCGCCCGGGTGCCGTGGTTCTCCCGAGCGGAGAAGGCCGCCGCAGACCGGGCTTTGGAGCGGCTCGGGATCGCTGACCTCGCCACGCGGGGCCTGCACGAACTGTCGGGCGGCCAGTTCCAGCGGGTCCTGTTCGCCCGGGCGTTGGTGTCGGAGCCCGACCTGGTACTGCTCGACGAACCCACCAGCGGGATCGATCTGGCCACCAGAGCCGAGATGCTCACCCTCGTCGGCGACCTCGCCGCCGACGGGCTCACCGTGGTCATGACCACCCACGATCTCAACTGGGTCGCCTCACATCTGCCTCGGATCGTGTGCCTCAACCAGACCGTGCGCGCTGACGGAACCCCACATGACGTGCTGCGACCAGACGTGTTGGCCGCGACGTTCGGGGCCGACATGGCCGTCATCGACCACGACGGCCGCCCGGTCGTGGTCGACATCGCCGCACTCGTCGCAGGTGCCCGATGAACTTGCTGTTGGATCCATTCGAGTACGCGTTCTTCGAACGGGCCCTGATCGCCGCCGTCCTCGTCGGCGCGCTCACCGGGGCGCTGGGGCCCTTCGTCATCGTTCGTCGCATGGCCTACATCGGCCAAGGCCTGTCCCAGAGCGTCCTCGGCGGCGTCGGCGTCGCCCTCGTCTACGGCGCCGGGCTCTCTTCGGGTGCAGCCGCAGCGGCCCTGGTCGCGATCGTTGCCATCTACGTGGTGCGCCGACGCGGGGTCCCTGTCGACACCGCCATCGGAATCGTCGCCTCCACGATGTTCGCCGCCGGGGTCGCGGTGATCTCATCCAACCGGGACCGCAGCCTCAACATCTCCAACCTGTTGTTCGGCAACATCCTGGGCGTCGACCGTGACGACCTCATCCTCGTCTCGGTCGTGGTCGTCTTCACTGGTGTCGTGCTCGCGGTGTTCTACAAGCCGCTCCTCGCGGTGACCCACAACGCTGCGGTTGCGTCCGCCCACGGTGTGCGCTCGGGTCTCATCGAAGCCATGTTCCACCTACTGTTGGGGCTCGCCGTGGTCACCGCTCTGCAGGTCCTCGGCGTGCTCCTCGTCGCCGCCACCCTCCTGTTGCCCGCGGCGACAGCGTCGCTGGCGTGGCGTTCCTTCGGGCAACTCACCGCCGCGTCCATCGCCATCGGCGTGGTCATCGGGGTCGTCGGGCTCTACATCTCCTACTATCGCGACATCGCCAGCGGCCCCGCCATCGTGTTGACCGGCGCCGCCGTGTTCGCTGTCGTCGCCATCGCCGCACCCAACCGGTTCCGCCACGGACGCAATCCGATATGACCCCCACCGACTGCCCCCACTGGGACAACGTTTCCGCCGCCGCCGATGGCGAACTCCCCGAACCGGCGTCGGGCCGCGCCCTCGACCACGCCCTCCGCTGCGCCTACTGCGGCCCGCTCCTGAACTCGATCACCGCCAGGCCCACCGACGGGAACGCGGCAGCACCGGCGATCGACGTCGAACAGCTCAGCGCACGCGAACGACGTTGGCTCGGGGCCAGATGGAGCCGCTGGTTCCTCACAGCAGCGGCGGTGATCATCGTCGCCGAGGCCATTCCGGCCTACGTCACAGGCCACGGTCACGGCCTCGACACCCAAGCCCACGCCCACACGGCCCGCCACCTCGCCACCTGGCAGATCGGCTTCGGTGTCGGGCTCCTGGTCGCCGCGCTTATGTCCCGCCTCACCCACGCCATGCTCGCCCTGGCCACGACCTTCGCCACCCTCACCATCGCCGCCACGGTCATCGACGTGGTCAACGGCCACCGCGGCCCCTGGGCCGAATCAGTCCACCTCATCGAACTCGTCGCCATCCTGTTGCTGTGGCACCTCACCCCACCCCACCTCATGCCCTGGCACCGGCCTGACCGCCGCGGCCGAGCGGAGGCCGTCGAACCACACCAGCCGCTCCGCCTCGTACCAACCGACGAAACCGACGAACGTCCCACTTGACGCCGCAGCCCGTCGCCCGAACCGCCCTCACGACGCTGGTGTTCCCGCCCATCCTCGCGGTCGACCCCGCTGCTTCGCACTGTCCACCGGTGTCCCGGTACAAACTCGACTCAGCCTCCCAACGCAGCCTGTTGCGTCAAGTCGAGATCGCCCCACCAGTCCTCGGACTCGTCGGTGAACTCCTCTTCCCACACCAACCCCGTGCGAGCAATGACTACTCGGCCGCCGGGACGCAGGTGTCAACGGGAACGTGCTGGGCCGTTCAGAGTCGGAGGTCGACCGGTTCGCTCTCCAGCCATCTCGCCACCGCCATGCCGGCTTTCGACCGCCTGTGTGCGGCATCCGAGAACACCAAGAACTTGACGCCAGCATGGCCCTCAACGAATATTGCTCCATGACAATATTCACGGTGCTTGCCGAGCCGAAACGGCGCGAGATCCTGGATCTCCTCCGCGACGGCGAGCGGCCGGCAGGTTCGATCGTCGAAGAGATCGGCCTCGCTCAACCAACCGTCTCCCAACACCTCAAGGTGTTGAGAGAGGCCGGGTTGGTGGCCGTGCGGGCTGACGCCAATCGCCGTGTCTACCGACTGCGACCCGCAGCGCTGCTCGAACTCGACGCCTGGCTCGAGCCCTACCGGCAGCTCTGGGCCGGCCGCCTCGACGCTCTGGAACGACACCTCGACGAACGTACCGACGCCTCCATCCCGTCGAAAGGCGAAACCCCATGACCGATCCCGCACATCCACTCGGGCAGATCCAACGAGACAGTGACGGCGTGAGCCTGCACTACGAGCGCCATCTGTCGCACCCACCCGAACGCGTGTGGCGGGCCCTGACGGCCAGCGACCAGCTCCGACACTGGATGCCGTGCAACATCGTCGGTCCACGCGAAGCCGGAGCCGAGATCGTCGTCCCGTTCTGGGACGACGTCGCAGCGAAGTACAACATCGAAGACCCCGTCCTCGCCGGACGCATCATCACCTGGGACCCCTACCGCAGCTTCGCCTGGCAATGGGACGACGAGCTCCTCACCTACGAGCTCGAGCCAACGCCCACCGGCACTCGACTCACGCTGGTCGTCCGCCTTGGGCCGAAGAGCCCCGGCGCCGACCAGGTGGGCGCCGGCTATCACACCTGCCTCGACCATCTCATCGCCCTCGTCGACACCGACGAGGCACCGCGATTCATCGACGCTGACAGCGGCCCCTACGAAACGATGTACGCCGCCCTGAACGAGCAGTCCAGCTGACAGAGGGAGCGCGTTCAGACTCGTTCCACCCTGCTGGTGCCAAAGAGCCCCGAGGGTTTGAAGGTCAACACGATGAGGATCACCACGAACGCCACGGCGAGACTCAGGTTTCGGAGAAAATCGAGGGGTTCCCAGTCGCCGAGGTACCCGACGAGAAGCGACTGGATCAGGCCGATGATCACTCCGCCCAGCGCAGCGCCCGGTAGGGAATCGAGGCCTCCGAGGGCGGCAGCGGCGAACGAAAAGATGAGAAGAGTGCTCATCATGTTCGGCTGGAGAAAGAGGCGTGGGGCCACCAGTGATGCGCCGAGCGTGCCGAACGCGCATGCCAGCGCCCAGCCGAACATGAGAGTTCGACCGGTCTTGATGCCAACCAATGACGAGCTCTCCGTGTTGGATGACACGGCTCGGAACGCCAAACCGATCTTGGTCTTCGACAAGACGATCCAAAGGGCGAACAGCATGAGTCCGAGCATGGCCCAGGTTCCGACTCCGTCGTAGAACAAGCGGGCTCCACCGATGCTGAAGAAGTCGTCGGCACCATCAGGAAAGAGCGACGGGAAGGCCCGCGGTTGGTAGTTCCAGACCTCACCCGCGACCGCGTTGAGAATCAGGAACAACCCAAGGGTGATCAGGACCACGGGAAGTGGGTTGGAGGAGTCGAATGGTCGGATCAGTACTCGCTCGACGGTGGCGCCCAGGACAGCGGAGACGATCATGGCCATGGGGATGGCCAGCCAGATGCTGACCCCTTGCTCGACACTGATCACATAGGCAACGAAGGCACCGAACATGGCCAGCTCGCCCTGGGCGAAGTTGATGAGGGTGGTTGCTTTGAAAATCAGGACCAGAGCGACCGCCACCACGGCGTAGATGGCCCCCAACGTCAAACCGTCGAACAGTCGTTGCAAGAACAGTGTCATGTTTGCCTCTCACTCTCATACGGCCGCTTTCGGGCGACCGTTTCGATGCCACTAGGTAGTAGGACTGTCTTATTATCAGTGGAATCCAGACTGGTGTCAATGATGAAGATCACACTCGATCTCGCTCCGTTCGGTCCGGAATCTGGCGGCTTCCTCGGCGAGATGGATACGGATCAGCTCGACGTTGGCGATGTCGTGTGGGTCGTTGGCCACGACGTCTTGTCGACGAGGAGCAGGACTTGTCACCCGCGGTCTCGATGGCGTCCGTCTGTCCCTGGGAGGCACAACGAAACTGACGCATTGCGAACGAAGCGATACGGCGG
>CALACD010000234.1 GCA_937890445.1 uncultured Acidimicrobiia bacterium
GTCGAATTGGTGGCGCTTTCCGATCTCCAGACCTTCGCCAATCGCGGTCTACAACGACGACAGGCGGAGATTGCTCCGGCCCGCGCCGTCATACAGGAAGAGATCGATCGATACCGCAGATCCATCAGTGCCCGCGAAGTCGACCCTCTCTTGGGAAGCATGCACCGATGGGCCGACGGGATCCGTGCGGAGGAGATCGCCCGCTACCGCAACCGGCTCGGTGCGCTCGACGAGTCCCAGGAAGAGGCCATCGAGGCACTGACCCGAGCCGTGGTGGCGAAGATGCTGCATCAACCATCTTCAGAACTCCGGGGCGCCGCGGGATCACCTCGGGGCGAGCGGTTGGCCGAGGCCGTCCGCGAGCTCTTCGACCTGTCGTGACGGTGCGCATAGCGACCCGGAGGAGTCCTCTGGCGTTGTGGCAGACGCACCACGTCAGGCAACTGCTCCAGATGGCCCAGCCAGGGCTTTCGGTCGAGGTCGTTGATCTGGAGACCTCGGCAGACCAACAACTCGACCTGCGCATCGCCGACATCGGGGGCAAGGGTGCCTTCTGCAAGGAGGTGCAGGCTCTGGTCCTCGACGGTGTCGCTGATGTGGCCGTGCACTCAGCGAAGGATCTGCAGGCCGAGACGCCGGCGGGTCTCCGGTTGGCGGCCGTGCCCAACCGGGGCGATGCCCGCGATGCCCTGATCGGTTGTCGGTTGGCCGACCTGCGACCGGGGGCGTTGGTGGCCACGGGATCGCAGCGCCGTCGGGTCCAGTTGGCCGAGATTCGGCCAGATCTGCAATTCGCCGAGCTGCGAGGCAACATCGCGACGAGGCTCGGTCGGCTCGGGGAGTTCGATGCCATCGTCATGGCTGCGGTTGCGTTGGAACGGCTGGAGATCGAACTGCCCGTGGTCGAGATTCTCGAACCGGAAGTGATGTTACCGCAGGTCGGACAGGGGGCCTTGGCCGTCGAGTGTCGATCGGGTGATGCCTCGGTTCTCGAAATTCTCGCTCTGCTCGACCACCACGACAGCCGGACACTGGTCGACGCCGAACGCGACTTCTTGAAGGAGCTGGGTGGCGACTGCGATCTGCCGGCCGGAGCTCACGCTCGATTCGTGGGTGAGGACGTGATGGTGGTCGGAGTCCTTGCCGCCGATGTCGATCGACCCGACACGGTACGACGAGCGTCGCTGACAGCACCAGCCGTCGACCGACCGGGGCGCATGTTGGCCCGCAGGCTCGCCGCTCGTCTGTGATGTGTCCGATGCCCCGCGGGGCCGAGTCGTTGACCGGCCGCACGATCGTGATCTGTCGACCCCGCCATCAGGGCGCTGAGTTGGCGGAGGCGCTCGAAGCCAGGGGAGCGACGGTGGTGATCGTGAGTTTGGTCGAGGTGGCCGAGCCCCGGGAAGGAACCGATTCCCTCACCACAGCGTTGCAGGCCGGTCACGACTGGATCGTCTTCACGTCGGCCAACGCAGTAGCCGCAGCCCGTCGAGCGGCGACAAGATGGCCGCCACGTGCGTCGCTCGCCGCCATCGGATCAGCGACTGCCGCTGCATTGTCGGCGTCGGGTGCGTCGGTCGATTTCGTTTCCCCTGTTGCCACTGCGAATGCGCTGGCCGAGACCGTTCCCGGCAAGCCAGGTTCTCGGGTGCTCGCTCCGCTGGCCGAGCTGGCTGGGCCCGATCTTGTCGATGGCCTTGAGCGTCGTGGGTTCTCGGTGACCGCTGTGGAGGCCTACCGCCTGGTCGAGGTCGACGAGGTCCCGGCTCAGGTGATTGCGGCCGCCAGAGGCGCCGATGCCGTCTTGCTGACGTCGCCGTCGTTGGCCGATCGATTCGCCGAAGTGATCGGTGGCTGGCCCCCGGTGGTCATCAGTATCGGCCCGCGCACCAGTCGACGCCTCGCCCAATTGGGGGTCACGGTGACGCTCGAAGCTGATCCTCACAGCGGAGATGGTCTGATTTCGGCTGTGGTAACTACGCTCGGTACATGACTTTCCCCGAACGCCGGTTGCGTCGTCTTCGACGGAGCCCGGCCATGCGACGCCTGGTGGCCGAGACCACGCTGACGACTGCCGACCTGGTGGCCCCGGTCTTCGTTCGTGAAGGCATTGACGAGCCGCAGCCGATTGCCTCGTTGCCCGGTGTCGTACAACACACACGAGCATCCCTGCGCAAGGAGGCAGGTCGCATGATCGACCTCGGTATTCCGGGACTGATGCTGTTCGGCATCCCCTCCGCCAAGGACGCGGTGGGTTCCGAGGCATGGAATCCTGATGGCATCGTGCAGATGGCCCTACGTGACTTGCGAGCCGACTATGGCGACTCGCTGGTGTTGATGTCAGATCTCTGCGTCGACGAGTACACCGATCACGGTCATTGTGGTGTCGTGGACGACCACGGTGAAGTCGACAATGACGCCACGCTCGCCCTCTATCAACGAGCGGCCGTTGCCCAGGCCAGTGCTGGTGCTGACGTGGTGGCGCCGTCAGGGATGATGGACGGGCAGGTTGCCGCCATCCGCTCCGCCCTCGACGGTGCGTCGTTCCCCGATGTTGCCGTTCTGGGCTACTCGGCCAAATACGCCAGTTCGTTCTACGGTCCGTTCCGAGAGGCGGTCGACGTGACGATTGTCGATGGTGGCGACCGCAAGGGCTACCAGCAGGACTATCGCAATGGTCGGGAGGCAATGGAGGAGATTCGCCTCGACCTGGCCGAAGGGGCGGACATGGTCATGGTCAAGCCGGCCGTGGCCTATCTCGACATCCTGCATCGGGCCCGCCTCGAGGTCGATGTACCCCTGGCCGCCTACCACGTGAGCGGCGAGTACGCGATGCTCAAGGCGGCGGCCGCAAACGGCTGGATCGACGGTGACGCCGTGGCATTGGAGACGCTGACCGCGATCAAGCGAGCCGGTGCCGATTTCATTCTCACCTATCTCGCAACAGAAATGGCTCAGGTGCTCGCATGACACCCCCGTCCCCCGAAGCAACGGCCAGCAACGAAGCGCTCTATTCCCGCGCTACGAAGGTGCTTCCAGGAGGCGTGAACTCACCGGTGAGGGCCTTTCTCTCGGTCGGTGGTACGCCCTACTTCGTGCAACGGGCCGAGGGTGCCCACGTGTGGGACGTCGAAGGCAACCGCTACCTGGACTACGTCCAGAGTTATGGTGCTTCGATCCTGGGCCATGCCGATCCGTTGGTCGTCGCCGCCATTCGGGACGCGGCGGGCCGAGGAACCACCTTCGGAGCCCCTACTCGTTCCGAGGTGGAGTTGGCCGAGACATTGACCGAGGCCGTACCCGGGCTCGAGATGATCCGAATGACCTCATCGGGCACCGAGGCGTCGATGTCGGCGATCCGGTTGGCCCGCGGCGCCACGGGACGCGCCAAAGTGGTCAAGTTCGCCGGGTGCTATCACGGTCACACCGACGCCTTGTTGGCTGCGGGTGGGTCCGGCGTTGCCAATCAGGGTCTCGTCGGTTCCGCGGGCGTTCCCCCGGCTGCGGTGGCTGACACGGTGGTGGTGCCGTTCAACGTGGTTCCGAGACTCGATGATGACGTGGCAGTCCTTGCCGTCGAACCGGTGGCGGCCAACATGGGCTTGGTCGAGCCCGAGCCGGGCTTCCTTCAGGCCCTACGAGACGAATGCGATCGGGTCGGCGCGTTGCTGTTCTTCGACGAAGTCATCACCGGGTTCCGGCTGGGTCGAGGCGGTGCCACGGCCTGGTCGGGGGTGACGCCCGACGTGTGGGCATTCGGCAAGGTGATCGGAGGGGGCCTGCCCGTCGGTGCCTTCGGTGGTTCTCGTGAGGTGATGTCCAACATTGCGCCGCTGGGTCCCGTCTACCAGGGCGGCACCTTGTCGGGCAATCCGCTGGCCACCGCAGCCGGGCTGGCCGCTCTGGGTCAGCTCACCGACGATCGCTACCGGGAGCTGACGGACAAGGCGCAGCGTCTGGCGCGTGGCATGACCGAAGCCATCGCAGGCGCCGGCGTGCCGGTCCAGGTTCCCCAGGTTGGTTCATTGGTCGGGATCTTCTTCGGTGCGGAGGCGGTGCGGAACTACGACGACGCTCAGGCTGCTGCGGGCAATGGCATCTACCGGCGGTTCTTCCACGGGATGCTGGATCGGGGGGTTGCGTTCGCCCCCGGACCGTACGAGGCCATCTTCCCGAGCCTGTCGCACACCGACGCCGATCTCGAGCAGACCATCGAGACTGCTGCCGAGGTAGCCGCCACGCTCAGCTGAGTTGTGGACGGGCTGGGGGCAGGTCGGTGGGCCGAGGCCGCACGCGGTTGGCGACACAGACCAGAGGTCAGGGCAGTGTTCCCGTTCGCTGGATGAACTCGGCAGATTCGGTGAAGCCGGTCATCATGGCGCCCTTGCTGGTTCCGCTGGAGAGTCGTCCGAGCCAGAAGCTGAGACCAGCGGCGTCGGGATTCCGGATCAGGACGTTCTGGTAGACCAGCGTCACGAAGCGGTCGTTGGGGAGCGAACCGTACTCACCCTGGAACTCCGCAGAGGAAACGAATCCGTTGGCGATCGCTGCGATCGACACGCCCTTGTCGAGTTGGCCGGACCAGTAGGCCAGCCCGGCGGCGTCGGGCTCGCGCTGGAAGAAGGCCAGATAGAGGCGCAGCACCTTGTCCTGATTGGTGGGCGTAGGTGGTGTGGTCGCCGTCCGGGTGATGTACTCCGAGCTCTCGGAGAATCCGATCATCAGGGCGCCCCGGCTGCGGCCTTGGTTCAGGTAGTCGACCCAGAACGTCCTCCCTGCGGTGTCGGGTGGTCGGCCCTGGACGTTTTGGTAGACCAGGTCGACGAACTGACTGTTGGTCAGCGCGCCGTAACGATTCTGGAACTCTGGGCTTGCTTCGAACGCAGCCGAGATACTGGCCAACGAGCGGCCGCCGGCTCGCTGCGCCGTCCAGAAGTCATATCCTGCTTGGTCCGGTGGGCGAAGGAAGTAGGCCGAATAGAGCCGACTGACCTGGCCGTCGAGTGACATGGGGCGAACGGCCGTGTCGCTGGGCCCGATGATCGTCGAGTAGCTGTAACCACTGGCACCGCTGACATTGCTGGCTCGGACGCGGAACTGATGGGTTGTCGGAGGAAGGGCGGTGGTCACGATGGCGGTGCCGGAGGTCGTTCCGACGACGCTCCAGGCCGGACTCCCGATCACCCGTGACTCGACCTGATAGGTCAGCGGGCCCGAGCCCGACGGGGCCGGGGCATTCCACTCGATGGTCCGGGCCCTTCCGATACCTGTCGATCGTACGAGGGTCGGGCGATTGGGTAGACCCAAGAGGGTGACCGACTGTTGGGTGGCTGTGGCTTGGCCCCGGTCATCGACGGGGACGACGCTGATGGTGTAGGTCGAACCGTTCAGCAGCTGGTTGAGGGTGGTCTGCGTCTGTCCACCCGAGACCGTTTTGGTCGCTTCGATCGTCCCACCTCGGGTGGCGGTGACCACGTACTGCAGGGGCGCAGTGCCGAAGGCGCTGAGATTGGGGTCCCAGACCGCGGTCACACTGGCCGGTCCCGGCGTCACGGACGTGAGGAGCGGGCTGACCGCCCGGGGCACGACATCCCAACCCTGTTGTGCCAGCACGCTGAGAACAGGAGCGTCGAGCACGCGATGGACGTCACCGCTTCCCAGCGCCGGGGTCATGAGTACACCGGGGTCGGTGCTGCCGAGGCTGGGATCGAAATGGGAGAAGCTGCTGCCGTTGCGGAAAACCGATGGTGCGTAGAGGCGGTAGAGACGGCCGCCACCGAGATCGAAGAACAGGTTTCCGTTGGTCAACTGGCTGTTCGGGTTCGACATGTTCAGGAGGCGGCTGGCGCCGGAATACACGAACTCGTCGTACGCGTATCGGGGGAACCCCAAGGTTGCCGGGTTCCCGCCGTCGCCATCGTTGTCCCAGGCCGAACCCAGGAACCCGAGGCCGTGCCCAACCTCGTGGAGGACGACGGAATACAGATCGATCTGGCCCGCGCCGAGACCGGTGGAGGTGGAAATGTGCCAGTCGTCGGTGGCGAAGGCACAGTTGTTGGTCGCCGCCAATTCGGCGTTGAGCGCCACCTCGATCTCTGATCGGCTGCCGTTGAGATCACTGCCGGCCAAGGTGTGGGCCAGCGAGGCCGGGTAGATGCTCGGGGTGGGAAGGTCGGCACGTTGGTAGATGTCGGTCGGACCGGCGAATCCCAACAAGCCGGGACTGTTGAAGCACTCCCAGAACACGCGGATCGTGACCGGCACCGATGTGGAGAGGGCGGCGTCCCATTGCCCGACGGCACTGGCGACGACCGTGCGAACGTTGCTGGGAACAGCGGTATCGAAACTCACGACCAATCCGCCGTTGAGACCGGCCCGTTCGACGGGCACGTCGAGCCCCTGTCGGGCTCCCCACACCAGTGCATTCTCCTTGGCTCTGGTGGTTGCCCGAACGTCATCGACTCGTGAGATCACTGCCGGGTCGTCGGGGTCGAGGTCGCCGGTGGTCTCGATGACGACCGGTCCCGGCGCACGTACGAACCCGAGGTCCTCCAGATCTTCACTCGTCACCACTGCGCTGGAGGCGGCAGGTGTGACTGCGCTGGAGGCGGCAGGTGTGACTGCGCTGGAGGCGGCAGGTGAGACTGCGCTGGAGGCGGCAGGTGAGACTGCGCCGGAGGCTTCGGGAACCGCGACGACAGCGGAGATTGCCAGCAGGGTTGCCATCAGGCCGAAGGTCGGGACGCTCCCCGCGCGAATCCTCATCGGTCCCTCTCTCGGCCCTCTCCCGTCGTATGCCAGTACAGCACCATGGTCATCCTGGCCAGATCCCTGATCCTAGGACGCCGACACCAACCCGGGGGCCGGGTAATGCTCCCTAGCAATGCCCGGTTCGCTCACCCTGATGGATCCGGGCCCGGCAGGTTACTCGACCGGCGCTTCGGCCAGCGGGCAACCTTCGCCGCCACCGGTTGCCCCGGGCGTGTACTCGGGTGAGGCGCACGAGAGCAGGAACTCGAGATCGATGGCCGCCGGCTCGTCTCCGGCCTCGAGCCGCTCCCGCATGCTGTTCATCCACTCTTCGTAGGCGGGTGAGCTGGTGTCCTCGCCGGACAGGATGGCGCGCTCGTGGAAGATGACCATCTCGAGTTCGACCTGGGTGAGAGCGTTGAGCTGCGCCGGCATGGCACCCTGGTTGCGGGCTCCCGACACGTGTTGGCCACCCGGTCGTGCCGGATCGCCGTATGGCTCGCCTTGAATTGCTGCCGAACCTCGAGCGACGTGGACCATCATGTCCACGGCATCGGGGAAGGTTGCGAGAACCTCGCCACCGCTCAGCTGGTACCCGGTCCCGCCACCACCACCGGCGCCGTGGCAACCGGCGCAGCCCCCGGTCTGGGTATAGGCGATCTCGGCATCAACGAACAACAGGTCCTCGACCTCTTGCTGTTGCATCGTGCCGGCGTAGCTGAGCGCCCAAACCGGAAGCGCCGCCACCAGGCCCATGGCCCACATGGGCATCTTCTTTCGTGCTTTGGCGGCACGGATGTAATGCGGCTCGGGTGGAGCAGCCGGAGCCGGCTTGTCGGCGGGCACGGCGGCCGAAGCCGCAGCGAGCGCGGCGGGACCCGTGGCCACGGGCGAAGCGGCAGCGGCTGCCGGTTCCACGGCGGAACTGGAGGCGGTTCCGCCGTCGCTACCGCCTCCGCCACCTTTGGCGGCTCGGCTTCGCTTGAGGAGATGTTCTGGGATCTCGGTCAACCGGGGGCTCCAGTGCGAACTGTTGTCGGACAGTGGTGTCGACAGAGGGCCGACACACGGCAACACACTGTAGGCGGTCTTTTGCGACCGCGACCATTCTTTCGGCGCGAAGTTGCCGAACTGCTGGCAACTTCGGTCGGCGGTGCTGGGCATGGACCGAGCCAGCGGCCTCGGGTTCGCGGCGCATGGCGAAATGGAAGCGAGAAAAATCGCGTGCTACACCGGCGGCGACGAGCGATGTCTGGGCTACGGTTTGTTCGTTCTCGCTCATCATCGAGTAGATTGTGCACACGTTCACAATCCCGAATCCAGGAGTCTGCACTCTGTGGTCGCCCTAGTGATCTCCACCCTTCTCTCTCTCGCCATGGCAGGCGCCATACCCGCCTACGCCAAACGTCGACCGGTGGGAACCCCTGTGACCTGGGGCGAGGCCATGGTGGGAAGCATGTATGTCTTTTTCATCCTGTTCCTCGTCTTCGGCGTGGTCCCGCACCAGTGGTTGACGCTGGCCGAGAACGAGTGGAGGTTCCGGGCTGATCGTCTGTTCGATGCCGGTGGTTTGATCACGGCCCAGAGCCAGGGTGGTTGGTTTCCCTTCGAGATCACACTGCGAGTCGTCTCCGACACCGTGGCCGCCATCATCTACATCGTGTTCCTCGGTGGCATGACCAAGATGTGGGTGGACTGGCAGAAGCGCGGCGACAAGGCCGCCGCTGCTGGCACCGACCTGGTCAAGAGCACCTACGGCCGACCCTTGGTGAAGAGGGGCTGAGATCGTGGTAACCACCGATGCCAATCCGCCGCTTCCGGAATTCCGGGACGACTACGTGCTCGTCGAGGTCGACGCCGACTACCTCGGTCGTGCCGTCAAACCCAAGCAGTTCATCCACATCGATCAGTCCGAGTGCATTGCCTGTGAAGGCTGTGTGGACATCTGTCCGTGGAAGTGCATCCACATGCAGCCGACCGAAGCGATCAGCGAGAGTTTCGGGATCGCCAAGCCGGGTGACGATCCTGATGACGCATTCATCTTCACCATCGACGACGATGTATGCACCCGATGTGCACTCTGCGTCGACCGCTGCCCCACGGGTGTCATCATTCTCGGCAAGATCGATACCACCGCGAACGCTACCGGTGATTTCCACCAACGAACAGACTCCCATGGCTACGGCTACGGCATGCGCCTAGCCTGAGCCCCGCCCGCCCCTCATCCAGAGCAACGAACACCAGCAGGAACCACGATGGCAAAGTCGATCAAGGACAAACCCAGCAGGGCCGAGAAGGCTCAGGCCCAATTGGCCGGAGCAGTCGACAATCTTCAGGGCGGACAGGTCTGGAACTCCATTTTCCGTCCCGGTTCGGTCTTCCGTAAGGGCTATACCGACAGCCCCCGGAACCGCTCCTACGTGATCATGAACAGCGTGCTCTATCACCTTCACCCGGTGAAGGTGAAGCGGCATGCGGTGAAGGTCAGCTACACGCTGTGCTTGGGTGGCCTCAGCTTCTTCTTGTTCATCCTGCTGACGATCACCGGTATTTTCCTGATGTTTTTCTACCGGCCGACGGCGGCCGCTGCGTGGGACGACATCTACACCTTGCAGACGTCGGTGACATTCGGTTTGTTGGTCCGGAACATGCATCGATGGGGTGCCCACCTCATGGTGTTGTCGGTGTTCCTCCACATGGCCCGTGTCTTCTACCACGGCGCGTACAAGGCACCCCGTGAATTCAACTGGG
This sequence comes from uncultured Acidimicrobiia bacterium, assembly GCA_937890445.1. GTDB lineage: Bacteria > Actinomycetota > Acidimicrobiia > Acidimicrobiales > SZUA-35 > JAHECQ01. The sequence continues at coordinate 9,502 of CALACD010000234.1, forward strand.
TCATCGGCACGTTCCTGTTGCAGTTCACCCTCCTGCTGTCGTTCACCGGCTACCTGCTGCCATGGGATCAGCTGGCGCTCTGGGCGGTCACCGTGGGAACCAACATGATGGGATACACCCCCGTGTTCGGCGACCAGGTCCGCTTCGTTCTGCTGGGGGGCAAGGTCATCGGCACCGACACGCTCCTTCGTTGGTACGTCCTCCACGTCTTGCTCCTCCCGTTCGTCACCGTCATCTTCATGGCCATCCACTTCTGGCGGGTCCGCAAGGATGGCGGCATCTCCGGACCCCTCTAGACCCGCGAATCTCGACCGACCCTCGCTTCCGAGCGAATCCTCGACTTGCCCAGCGCCCATCTCGCACAGGACCGACATGACTGAGATCCCCGAACATCTTCGAAAAAGAGCCGAAGAGGCCCGTCAGAAGGCCGACGGCGCCAAGGCCGCTGGTGGTGGCGATGCGGCGGCTGCTGGTGGCAGCTCGGCGGCCGGGAGCAGCGACGCCGGTTCCAAGATCCCCGCCCACCTGCTCGAGCGTTCCAAGTCCGCCAAGCAACAGGGGGGCTCCACCGCCGTTTCTCCGGCTGCGGTGGGGGGTGCCGTCGCAGCTGCGACTGCCGTCGCTGATGCCCCGCTGATGACTGGCCCCGGCGGACACACCCAGCGGCTCCTCACCGTGGTCAAGTCCGGTTCGATCCAGGACATCAAGATGAAGCCGCTCGACAAGGTGCACACTTGGCCGCACCTGATCGTGGTGGAATTCGGCGCCGCCCTCTTCTGCACCGCATTCACCACGATCTTCTCCATTTTCGTGAACGCTCCGTTGCTGACCCTGGCCAACGTCAACCAGACGCCGAACCCATCGAAGGCGCCGTGGTACTTCTTGGGTCTCCAGGAATTGCTCACGATGTTCCACCCGATGGTGGCCGGCGTGACCATTCCCGGCATCGGGTTGATCATCCTCACCCAGGCGCCCTACATGGACAAGAACCCGAGCAACAAGCCCGAGGATCGCAAGTTTGCGGTGTCCATCTTCACGATCTTCATGATGTTCTGGGCTGTCCTCGTGCTCATCGGCTCCTTTTTCCGAGGCCCCGGTTTCAACTTCGTCTTCCCGTGGGCCGATGGCCTGTTCTTCGAGCTGTAGAGAGGTGCTGCTGTCATGATCTGGTTCATCGTCGCCATTGTGGTTCTGGCCATCATCGGACTGGTCGTCGTGGGGGCTTCGCTCCGCCGGCGAGAGACCGACGCCGCCTATGGGCAGCTTGCGAGCGAAACGATCAAGCGAGATCGTTCTGCGGTCGATCTGTCGGACGAGGTGGTCGCCACGTCATCCGGGAAGGCCTTGGAAGCCTCGGTCCGAGCCGAACGGTCCGGCTCCCTGGTAGCAGCCGGTGCCACCGCCCCTGTCGCCTATGTGCCACCGGATCCCGAGACCATTGGTGTCGCCCGTCGCCAGTTCCTCAATCGTGGCATCGTGGCCATGTTCGGTCTGGGTCTTTCCGGATTCGGCGCCGCGTGCATCGCCTTCCTCTGGCCCCAGGGAGCCAGCGGCTTCGGCTCGAAGATCAACGTCGGCCGCATCGCCGACATCCAGGCCGCCATTCTGGCCGGCGGCGGGTTCTTCTATGTCCCAGAGGGCCGCATGTGGATCACGGAGTACCCCCACGCTGCGTTGGAGAAGGCCAAGACGGGCTATGGCTTCTACCCCCAGGTCGGGCAGGGTCTCGAAGCGGGAGTCGTCGCCCTCTACCAGACCTGTCCCCACCTCGGATGCCGCGTTCCCGAATGTGGGACCTCGCAATGGTTCGAGTGCCCCTGTCACGGTTCCCAGTACAACCGCGTCGGGGAGAAGAAGGGCGGACCTTCCCCTCGAGGTATGGACCGGTTCCCGATGGAGGTCAGCGCTGCTGACGAATTGCTGGTGGACACCGGCGTCATCATCCAGGGTCCTCCGATCGGCACGAACACCACCGGTCAAGAGGCCGAGGGTCCCAACTGCATCAGCGGTGGTTCGCACTGATGTACGCCGCTCTCGTGCTCGCCACCAACTTCCGCGCCATCGGTCTGACCGTTGCTTCCGTCGTGGCCATCGGCTTCATCGCGCTCTTCGTCCGGAACAGCTTCACCGCCAGAGGAGAACTCGGCTCCGAGATCGAACTCGCAGCGAACAAGAAGCCGTACCTCTCCGATGAAGAGCTCGAAGGGCCCAAGCTCGACAAGGCTCTCAGCTTTGCCCTGGTGGTGCTCGGCGTCGTGGCCCTGTCGTTGCCGTTCTACTGGCTGGCCGAGCCCGGTCGTCAGGAAGGCGCAGTCGACGCATATCAGCTGAACTTCGAGAGCCGGGGCGAGGACAGCTACACCGTGACCGCCCAGTGCGTGAATTGCCACGCCGCGGGCGGCGTCGGCGGTGGCGCTCCGTACGTGCTCCAGGACGGCGACGGCCAATTCGTGGCCGATGCCCAATGGAACGCACCGGCGCTCGACGACATGTTGCTGCGCTACAGCGAGGACGAGTTCCGCTACATCCTCAACTTCGGCCGACCGGGATCTCCGATGGCGGCGTGGGGAACCCCCGGCGGTGGTCCACTGACGACTCAGCAAGTGCAGAACATCATCGAGTACGTCGACACGTTGACGGTGCAGAGCATCGATCCGATCGACATCAATGAGTCTGCCGATCCTGCGGCCGCCCAGGAAGCCGCCGATGTGCTCATCGCAGCCATCAACCAAGAAGTCGAGCGCTCTCTCGACGCCGGGGAGTTCAGCTCGACCGGTGAGGCAGTGTTCAATCTGGGTTTGTTCTCCGACTTCCGCAATGGTTCGCTGGCCTGCGGTAGGTGTCACACCTCAGGCTGGGCACTGGGTCCGGTTGTCTTCCCCGACGTCCTCGACGAGGGTGTCGCCGGCTGCGGCGGCGGCAATCCATCGGGTATCGGCTACAACCTGTGCAACGGGTCGACCATCGAGCGGTTCCCCAACGACACCTGGAAAATGCCGGATGGATCGTGGCTTCCGATCGGTGGTTTGACGGATCCCGACCGTGGTGGTCAGGCCTACCTGCTCTCGATGGACGGCGAGAAGGTGTGGCTGAACGACAAGGGCTTCCCGGTCACCGACCACAGCGATGCCGAGGGAGAGCCCGACCCCTACCTGATTCTCGAGAACGGTGATTTGGCCGACTGCATGGTGACCACCAACCTCTGGGAACCAGAGGGCGGTCAGCCCTATGCCTATGACCCGAACATTCCGGTTGGCTACGACAGTGCAACGAACAAGTTCATCGATCCGCCCGAGGTCACTGTCGAGGATCTCGGCCCGGATGCCTTCACGCTGGCCGATGGCCGAGTCGTCGATGAATGCGCCATCATCGACATGCCGGAGCGCACGAGCCAGGCTCACTACGATTTCATCTACAACGGCGCCAATGCCGGGTCCGGCTACGGCGAAGGTGGCCAGAGTCATGCCGGCATGATGCCGGGCTTCGGATCGAGCCTTCCGCCGGAACTGATCCAGGCCGTCGTCGACTATGAGCGAGGTCTCTGATGCTGTTGTTGTCCTTCCTCGAAGGTCTCGGTTTCGACCCGTTCTTCCGGGGCTTCCTCTCGGTCATGGTCGGCGTCGTCGTGATGATCGGCGGCACCTACATGATCGTCGCCAGCAACAGCGGTGCTCGCACCGGTGGCCTCATCTCGGCATCGGCCCTCTTCGGCTGGATGTTCCTGATGGGCATCATCTGGACGGTCTACGGCATTGGATGGCGGGGTCAAGCCCCGACCTGGGAGTTGGTGGAGGTGAATCGAGACCTGCCCGCCTCGGACAACGACGGGCTCGATTTCGCCGAGAACCAACGTGCTGTCGGATTGGGGCGGGTCCTCGAGGGTTTCGATGTCACCGCCGGCGTGACCAGTGACGATCCCGACATCGCTCAGACCGAGGCGGTCGAGTACGCCAAGGCCAATGCTGACGATCTCGACGGCTGGCGCTATCTGGCCACGTCCAACCCGGTACGGGGCGAGGCTCAGTCCGCGGCCGACGAGCATCTCATCGAAGAGCATGTGTTCGACTCGACCGCAGAGTACGTGCCGCTCCAGTTCGGGGCTTACAGCACCGGTGGCAAGCCGCTGTTGAAGGACAATCCGAATGTGCTCGATCGTGTCTGGCACAAGATCGACTCCATGACCCTGCACGCCATCCACACCCAGGAACTCATGGTCATCCAGGTCCAGGGTGTCGTCGAGCAGCCGACGCTGCCGGGACAACCACCTCCCGTGGCCCGGGCCGACGCCGAGAAGTCGGTGGTCAGCGTGATCATGGAACGGGACCGGGGTGGGCCCTTGCCCGCACTGTTCGGGGGCCTGCGATTCACGCCCGCCATGTTCACGATCTTCAATGGAATCCTGTTCGCTCTCGTGACGTGGATGCTGCACGTACGGGAGAAGCGAGAGTTCGAGATTCGCGCTCGAGCCTGACGGTGGTCGTAAGCTCTCCGTTGAGGCCTAGGCTCACCACGGCGAGTCGAGAAGTTCGGTGCGGTTTCCCTCGTCTCTGGTGGAACGTCCTGGTAACCGTGTCCGAATGGTCACGAGTTGCTGTTGAGCGTGGAGAACGTGTCGAATCTGTAAATGTCCACGACCAATCGGTAGCCGAAGGGCCAATGAGTAGTCGAGTGAGTAGTCCAACGTGTTGGTGAGGAACGGAGGAAGATC
>CALACD010000235.1 GCA_937890445.1 uncultured Acidimicrobiia bacterium
ATGGATTTTCAGGAGGGTGGCCTAAGGTGCTGAGCTGTGCCGGCGACTGAACTCCAGCATCTGCCCCGTCGAGCCGTCGTCGGATTGAGCATCGGGCATGGCGGCATGTCCGTGCTCGTCAACCTGATCGCCATTCTGCTGGTCTTCTTCTATCTCCCTCCGGCCAGTGCCGAGCTTCCGCCCCGGGTCACCGACCGTACCTTCTTCGCCGTTTTGAATGCCATCGTCCTGGTGGCTGCGGCCGGTCGCCTCACCGACGCGATCACCGATCCCTTGATCGCCGTGTTCTCCGATCGGTCCGAACACCGTCGAGGCCGCCGCATTCCCTTCATGACCATCGGCGCCGTACCTGCTGCGGTGGCCACGGCGTTGATCTTCGTTCCTCCTGTTTCACGGGTCAGCGGTTGGAACATCATCTGGCTGCTCGGTATCCAGATCGTGCTCTATGTCGCGTTGACCGCCTACGTGACACCGGCGTTCAGTCTTGTTGCCGACCTCGGACGCACACCGGCCGAACGTCTCGATCTGGCCACCTGGACGTCGGTGGCATGGGCCATCGGGATCGTGGTGGCAGCATCCACACCATTCTTGGCCGCCGTGTTGGCCGCAGCTGGGCTGACTCCCATCCAGTCGTGGCAGGGGGCGGTGGTGATCGTCTGTGTCATTGCCGGGGTGACCATGATGGTTCCGACGTTCACCATCGACGAACCTGCGCTCTCTCGCTCGAGCCCCAGCGCAACGCCGCTGCGTGCATCGCTGCGCCTGGTCCTGCGCAATGAGTTCTTCCGTTACTACCTCGCAGCGGATTTCGCCTACTTCTTCGGACTGGCGATCATCCAGACCGGCTTGCTGTACTACGTGACGGTGCTTCTCGAATTGGACGAGGCGATGACGGCCCCGCTCCTTCTCCTGATGGTGATCGTCGCCCTCGTGCTCTACCCGGCAGTGAATCGATTGGCCAAGAGACTCAACGGCAAGCGGCTGGTGATCGGCGCCTTCGGTGTCGCCTCGGCTGACTTTCTTGGCATCGTCTTCCTCGGCCACTATCCGCTCCCGAACTGGTTGCAGGCCGTATTCCTGATCATCATCTTCTCGGTACCGTTCGCCATCCTGAGCGTGCTGCCGCAGTGGATCCTCACCGACATCGCCGAGCACGCGTCCGAGACAACCGGCACGGCTACCGCTGCGATGTTCTTCGCCGCTCGCACCTTCATGCAGAAGATCGGTCAGACAGTCGGTGTGGTCTGCTTCGCCCTGTTGACCTCGTTCGGTCGCGACGTCGGCAACGACCTCGGGATCCGGCTGTCCGGACTGGCCGGGGTGGTCTTGTACTTCACTGCCGCCATGTTGTTCCGCAACTTCGACGAGGAGCGTTTGCAGCGAGAGCTCGCGGCCCTGACCGGTCGGCGGAACTGATACCGAGCCTCAGAACGACAGCGCCTCAGAACGACAGCGCCTCAGAACGACAGCGCCATCAGAACGATGAAGACGATCAGGACCAGGAGTCCGAGCATGCCTCGGAGCAGCGCCTGATCGAGGCTCGTTTCCTTGGCCGTCAGCGGCTTCTGGAGAAGCGCGACCACATCGGCGTCGGTAGAAGACGGCGGATCCAAGGTCTCGAGCAGGAGTCTCGCCTCGGCGTTGGCCGTGATCAGGCGGACGTTGCGGGAACATGGTCAGACCCCACCATCCGGCCAGAATCGTGCGGTGCTGCCAGGCATCGACGGTCGCCAAGCCGCAACCACGACACAGGGCACCCGTGAGCTCATGGAGTTCGCCGACGAACGGCAAACCGTTCTGATGCCAGATCGTCACTCGAGAGGCCGGTGTCGAAGCACAGAACAAGCATTCGTCAGCCGAGGGCGGACGTGACTCCCCATCCAGGCGGGGATCGTGAGGATCGATGATGACGGACTCGACCAGCGGGAGCGGCACGGGGCCGGTCAGTGCCCGATGAGCCGCGTGCAGGCGTTGGGCCGATTGGCGGAAGTGGGCAACGCGAGCCGGCGGCAGCGACAGGTCCCAGTCCGGATGAGTGCGCCGGATGATGCGACGGTAGGCATAGTCGAGTCGGGCCCGCTCACTGCTGCCCTGATCGCTCTGCACCGCGAGATCTCCGCTCATGGGACCAGCGTCGACTCCGATGCTCTGTGCATTACCGGGGACATCCTCGGTGTGAGCAGCGGCGTCAGGTGCTTCACCCGATGCCTGGAGAGGAACGTGGTGAACCACCAGCAGACCATTCCACGAATCCGCAGCGCTGCGGTCGTGGCCCTGCGCGAAACTCCCTCGAGCGATCTCCTGGCCATGGTGATCGACTGCGCTCGACTCGATCGCCCGTCGCTGGCTCCCGACCACGACCTGTCCGTGGTACTGGTCGAGATCATCCAGAACGGCCGCCGCCGAACGCTGTTGGTCGACGTCGACTACCTCCGACTGGCGCGCACCGCGTACCGAATGGATCGATCACTCGTCGACGGCATCGATCTTCCTCGATCGGCCCTGCTCGGCATCGCTGCGCTCTGGCCCGAGGACTGGGTCCATCACTCCGCCCACGATGCCAGGATCGACGTCATCGACACCGTTCCGCATCTCGTGTTCGGTAGCTGAGGAATCGGTCACCGGGAGATCCGCTCGAGCGGACGTACCCCGTACGGGATTTGAACCCGTGCTACCGGCATGAGAAGCCGGCGTCCTAGGCCGCTAGACGAACGGGGCCGGTGACACGCTGCCGTCGTGATCGGACCCGTATGGGTTCGATCAACTGGCCAACGGATCCTAGCGAGCGGTGGCGTGGCGGCCAACACCTGCGAGAAACGAGTTCGGGGAGGAGGACTTGAACCCCCAATGTCTGGATCAGAACCAGATGTGTTGCCAATTACACCATCCCCGATGGTCTCGTGGAGGATAGCGCTTGATCCCCGAGCTAGAAACGGTCGAGACGCCGGAATCCGACGAGTCGTCCGATTGCCACCGCACCCGTTTCACCGGCCAGACGACGAAACGACGATGGGGCATCGGTGATGGCCACGTGAGCCGTGAATCCGTTTGCCTCGGCTACCAGTGCGGCCCGACGGGCGTGGTATGGATCGGTCACCAGCGTGATCTCGGTGATTCCTTCCCGTTGAAGGAACCTGCCGGCCGCGGTCAACGACTCATAGGTCGAGGTTCCGTCCACCTCGAGGCGGAGTTGCTCGTCGGGGATGCCCGCGTTGGCCCGAAGGTAGTCATAGCTGGCCTTGGCTTCGGTGGTGAGGTCTCCGGCCTGCCCGCCGCCGGTGACCACGACGATGTCCACCTGACCTGCGAAATAGAGGGCAGCGGCCCGATCCAACCTCCCTCGCAGCACCGGCGACGGTTCTCCGTTGTATTGCGCCGCACCGAGGACTACGGCTGCCGGCGCATAGCCGTCATAGCTCTGTCGACTCGCCAGCCACACATCGATGAACGTCGTACCCAGGTACAGGGCGATCAAGGCGATCAGGGCGCCGAGCAAACGGAGCGCCCGACGCCTCCGAGGACGACCCACGTGCGCCACCGGACCGTCGAGGGTCACAGTCGGGCCCGGGCCTCCCGGATACGTGCGATCACGAGGTCCCTGTCCATGGCAGCGAATGGCTCCCACAACGGCAGACCGGAGTTCTTCCCCGTGACCGCCACCCTGACCGGCAACTGGGTCTTCAGATCGAGTTCGCCACCGACGCCGAGAACCACCTCGGAGATGGAGTCCGGCGTCCAAGATGCCGATTCGAGCCGCTCGACGATCACGTCCAACGCCGCGGCCATGCCGGGCTTGTCCATCACCTTGCGCCACACCTTGTCCTCGACCGCGCCGGGCGGACCAATGATCCAGTCGACGAACGAGGGAATCTCGTCGAGACGCTTCAAGCGGCTTTGGATCTCGGGCGCCAGACGCTCGA
>CALACD010000236.1 GCA_937890445.1 uncultured Acidimicrobiia bacterium
CATTTCTCCATCCTCTCAAAGGTTGGAGCCTCCATCAGACCCGGGGCGCTTCACTGTTCGAACAACTGACCGACCGCCGGTTGGGCTCGGCGAGTCGACTCCGCCGGTCTGGGTAGGTCGACCCCTGAACACCGTTCGTTCGGACTGGTTCAATCAGACTTCGTGAGTAGGGCGGCGTTGGCGGAATCGATCTTGTCTCGGCTGGATCTGTCCCTCGACGACCTTCCGCATCCGGTGGAACTCTTGACCATCGAGGCGGCGGCGCGGGAGGCCGACGTCGCGCCGACCACGGTGACCTCGGCAATCAACAGCGAATCGTTTCGGCATCTGGTCATGGTCGAGCTTGTGACTCGGATCGGGGTCCGCCCGGGAAGTCGGTGTTGGTCTGCGTTGCAGACGTCCTTGGGTGCAGGAGCCACCCCCGAGCACACGGTTGCGACCATCTTCGACCGGCGTGCTCATGAGCTGAGCGAGGATCCGTCGCTGCCCTACTTCGTCTCCGGCTTCGACCACTCGAACGTGCCGGGACTCCTCGCCGCATTGGGTGCCGCCAGTGACACCATCCTCTTCGAGTTCTATCCGCTGCTGCAAGTGGCTCTGGCTCCGGCTCGCTGCGCGCTGCCGGCCGATCCGCCCAAGGTGATCACCGAAGGGATGATGGTCTTCCTGCTGGGCGAAGCCTTCCGTCGCTTGGTCGAGGGCGATGCCGAGTCGACGCAGCCGTCGGTGTTGGCCGGGGTCTTCACCAGATGGTGCCTGGCCCATGTCGAGCCTGTTGTCGGTGGGCCGTTGCTCGGGCCGATCCCGATGGCCGGCGACGTTGCCCGACGGCCGGCGTCGTCGGCATTGACCAGGGCGGTGGGGGCAGGAGCCGACCTGTTGTGTCGACCGGAACTCGAGGCAGCCACCCCGCTCAAGATCGCCGATGTCTGCCAGCGGGCCGGGGTGGGGGTCAGCGCCTTCTACCGAGCCTTCCCGTCGATGGAGGAATTCCATCGGCAGGCCATCGCGTCGGCAGGCCAGGGAGACCGGGCGCTTCGAGCAGGGAGCGATGGCTATCGATCTGCGGTCGAGAAGATGATCTCGATGACGGCCGAAGAGGCGCTGGAGTACCTGTTCAGCGCCGACAACGGCGAGGCCATCGTCAACCTCACCGAAGGACGACGGGGTCACCGCCTCTGGCCCTGGTTGGGGACGAACGACATCCCGTCGCACGTGCGGGCCATCCACCGACGTGAACTCGACACGCAGATGGCACTCCTCGCCCAGCTGCGAGAAACGTTCGGTCTCGAGTTGCGGCCCGGCTTGACTCCCGAGGACCTGGTCGCCGTCAACCGGGCCTTCGGCGCTGTCGCCGAGATGTTCATTCGCCTCGATCCGGATCGCCCCGCTGCAGTGGCGCGTTCGAGGCAGCATTTCGTGCGGGTGTTTCGGAGCACCCATCGGACCGTGGCCCGAACGGACTGATCAGGCACTACCTGGGCCGGTAGGCACCTGCAGGGCGTCCCAGACCCGTTGCGGCGTGCAGGGCAGGTCCAGATGGGTGACGCCAAGGTGGCCGAGGGCATCCACGACGGCGTTGTGCACCGCTCCGGTGGCGCCGATGGTGCCCGACTCGCCGATCCCCTTGAAACCGAGGGCGTTGAAGCTGCTGGCCGTCGCCGAGGCCTCGAGCTCGAACGAGGGGACTTGATCGCTCGATGGCAGCGGATAGTCGAGCAAGCTGCCCGTCACCTGGTTTCCGAGCGAATCGTGCACGATCACCTCGCCGAGGACCTGTCCGATCGCCGATGCCATACCACCGTGGAGTTGGCCCTCCACGATCATCGGATTCACGATCGTGCCGGCATCGTCGACGCCGACCAGGCGGCGCACCGAGACCTTGCCGGTCTCGGTGTCGACCTCGACGACCGCGACGTGGGCCCCCGACGGGAACGTGTTGCGGCCCTCGGTGTCGTAGAAGTCCCCGCACGTGACCTCTCGCTGGGGCGCCACGGCCATCACCTCGGCCCAGCCGACGCTACGGGCCGGCGTTCCGACGACATGGAAGCCTCCGAATTCGGTGGGGGAGACGATGTCGTCGACAGCGGCCTCGAGGAGATCGGCGGCCAACGCCCGGGCCTGGACGACCACGTCGGTGGCAGCGCGGTGGATGGCGAGACCAGCGGTCTGGAGCGAGCGGGAGCCCACGGCGCCGACCCCGGTGGCGATGGCGTCGGTATCGCCTTCGATGACGGTGATGTCGTCGATGCCGATGCCCAGGACATCAGCGGCGATCTGAGCCCATGTGGTGGCATGCCCGTGACCCTGGGAGGTCGTCCCGGTCGTGACCACTGCCGAGCCGTCGCTCAAGACGGTCACCGACGCCTCCTCGCCGCCTCCGCCGGTGGTCATGTGGTTGTAGCTGGCAATACCGATGCCGAGCGACATCGGGTCGTTGCGATCGCGGCGGCGACGTTGTTCGGCCCGCAGTTCGTCGTAGCCGGCAAGCGCGAGGGCCCGATCGAGATCGGTGGGGTAGTCGGCCTCGTCGTAGATGGCTCCGGTTGGCGTCGTGTACGGCATCTGGTCGGGTCTGATCAGATTGCGACGGCGGACCTCGGCCGGGTCCATATCGGCGGCCGAGGCGAAGTAGTCGATGGCCCGTTCCAACGCGCCGACATAGGGACTTCGGCCTGCGCCCCGATAGGCCGACGTCGGTGGTTTGTTGGTGACGACGCCGACCGAACTGAATTCGACGTGGCCGATGTCGTAGCAGCCGTTGGCGATCTTCGAGGTGTAGGTGTTCGGCAGCATGACGCCGACCATGGGGTAGGCGCCTCCGTCTTTGACCAGCCGAGCTCGGAGCGCGCTGATGCGGCCATCGGCGGTTCCGGCCAGTTGGATCGTGACCTGTTCGCCCCGACACTGGGTGGCCGACGCGAAGTACTCCGATCGCGTTTCGTTCCAGCGCACGGCCCGTCCCAGACGGCGGGCCATGAGCGGCACGAGGTATTCCTCGGCGGTACGACCGACCTTGCCCCCGAAACCGCCACCGACGTCAGCCGCCACCACACGAATGGTGGCGGGTTCGATCCCGAAGAGCGCGGCCAGGTTGTTTCGATAGGCGTGGGGGGTCTGGGTTGCCGACCAGACCAGCAGGCGGCCGTCGGATTCGACCGCGGCAACGGCCCGGCACTCGATGGCCGACGGCAACTGACGCGGGCTGAGCTGGGTGATCTCGACCGTGATCTCTGTCTCGAATTCCGTCGGGTCGTGGTCCGCGTCGAAGCGAGTGGCCTCGATGACTCCACGTTCCAGAGCATCCTCGATGTCCAACACGGGTTCGGTCGGCGTGACCTCGACGGCCACGGCTTCGGCCGCGTCGGCGGCCTGGGCGGCAGACTCCGCCACCACCAGGGCCAAGGCCTGGCCGGCGAACCCGATCGACGTCGCCGGCAACAACGGCTGGGCGTACCGATCGCCGAACATCGTTGCGAATGCGGTTGCGAAGGGAGCCGGCTGGTCGATGTCGGAGCCGGTGAGGGTGGCGATGACGCCGGGCATCCCGATGGCGGGCGAAGGGTCGATGCGATCGATCGTTCCGGCCGCGATC
>CALACD010000237.1 GCA_937890445.1 uncultured Acidimicrobiia bacterium
GATCGCTGCGGTCCACACCCAGGCGACGAAAGCCTCGAACGGTGGTGTGTTGCCCCCGGTGGTTCACGATGGCGTAGGCCTCGGCCCGATCGAGATTGGGATAGAAGCTGCCCCCTACCGCAACCAGGGTGTCGCCGGTGGGATCGTGGCACAGCATCCAGTACCGCTCGTAGGCCCGGGGGTCGCCCGTCCACATCACCCGAATTGGATCCGGAGTCTGGTGGATCAAGTAGTCGTCGAGCGGAGACAGGGGGAACTGCTCGGCAAAGTGTTCGTCGCTGATCCGCAGATCAGGAATGGCAGGATCGGTCATCAGTCGTCCTCGGATGGATAGCGGGGCTGCTTGTTCAGCGCAGGGTTGGCATCGACACGGTGGCGAAGGTGCCGCGTGATCTGGGCCCGAGCGCCCGCCTCGTGCTCCCCCAGTGTTTCCAGCGCAGTGACCAGCATCTGGCGGAGTTGACCGTTGCGAGCGACGGCATCGGCCGCCAGAAGATCGAGATCGAGGTCCAGACCGTCGAGATCGGCCAGCACCGCAAGGGTGGCGGCATTGTCCCAGTCGACGAAACGCCCACGCTCGTCGGCGCCGGCGGCCAGTCGAGCCAGTTGTTTCGTGGCATCGGACAGGAGCCGACGCGATGCCTCGCTCAGGCCGGGGTCCTCGGCCACGGCATCCAGCAGTCGGCCGATCCCGAACAGGTGCTCGGCAATCGAGGGGCGCATCAGACCACCGAGTCCAAGAGTTCGCGCAGCACGGCCGCCGACGGTTGATAGGGCTCGTCGATCCTGCCCTCGACGTAGGCCCGAAGACCGCTGATCTGCATGACGGCCGTCTTGAACGTGGAGAAGATGTTCCACCACGCCACGGCAACCCGATCGACAGCGACACCGGTGAGTTCCTCATAGAGGGCGAAGAGGTGCTCGGCCTCCCAGGCACCGTCGATGAGGTGCTCGCCGCGACGCAACGGTTGGGTCACCCAGCCCAGGTCCTCGTGCCGATCACCCAGGTGGGCCAACTCCCAGTCCAGCAGCGCCGTCACGGCATCGTCGTCGTCGAGGAGCACATTTCCCGGCTTGAAATCGGCGTGGACCAGCACGGTACCTGAGTTCAGCGGGGCTCGGGCCCGCAACCACTGGCCGGCCAGCGTCAGCTCGGGCCATGGCTCGAGCTGATCGGCGGCCAGGATCGCCTCCCAACGGTCCAGTTCGCCGAGGGCGGCCCGAGGTCCCGGATCCCCGAACAGTGTTCCCAGCGACGTCGACGACCAGTCGAGGAGATGCACGCTGGCCAGGAGGGCACAGAACTGCCGGGCCAACGCACGACGTTGCTCGAGCGGCCGATCACCGTTGATGCAGTAGTACTCACACGTGCCGACCGATCGAGACATCACCAGCGATGGTTTCGTCAGCTCGGCCCCGACGGCGTCGAGCCAACGGGGCCGTGGTGCCGGGACCGCAGAGCTCTCGAGAGCCTGGAGCACTGCGAACTCGGTGGCCCGATCGGTGTCGATCAGGCCTCCCTCGGGATCCTGACGCACGATCAGCGGTTCATGATGACGGCCGGTGTCATCGCTCCAGGACAGGTCGAACAACCAATTCTCCCGGGCTCGCCCCGTCGCCACCCTCTGCACGTTGCTGACCTCGGGGCGGGCTCGGGGGCCGAGCCGTGTGGTGACGAACTGCTGGAGGGCGTCGAAGATGGCGGCATCATCGCTCATGTAGCGGACTCGAAACTGACGAGGATGGCGGCATTGGCCATGACCAGACCATCGTCCCCCGACGGCGCAGCCACATCGAGCCCACCACGCTGGACCACCACGGTCACCGTGCCGTAGGGCACCTCGGCCCGGACCGCCTCGACGTCGACCTCGTCGGGTTGCGCAACCCCGATCCGCACCTCGACATGCATGTCGTCCACCGTACGATCGGTGACCGCGAAGAAGTTGAGACTGCTGTGGCGGAGTGCGTCGGAAACGGCGCGCCTCGCCGCCTTGGTGTAGTCGTGCCCGTGCACGTCGACACCCATGCCCATCTCGGTGACCCAGCGTTCCAATGCCATCGCCGCACCGTAGCCGGACCGGTCAAACGGTTCGAAAAACGGGCTCCGGCGCCGAACTGGGGTAGCCGCCCCGTACCGCCCGGGGGTCCACCGAGCCGAAGAACGCCCCGAAGCTACCCGGCAGTCGACGATTGTTCGGCAACGACAGCCACACCCGCAACAGATGGCGCTTGAGATCGGGATCGGCGTGGTCCGTGAACTGGGTTCGGAGATGAAACGTGGTGTGACTGTGGAGGAAGAGCATCGTGCCTGGTTCGAATCGACGCTCCACCCACAGATCGGGCTCCGCTGCGGTGTCGACCACCAACTGCACCGCCTCGCGTTCGGCCGCGGTCAATACCCGACTGCCGGTGTTCTGATGGGCGAGGGTGATGTTGGTGCGGACGTAGGCGCAGCTGACCTGTCCATCGACCTGACCGAACACCGGCATGTCGTACCACGGCTGCTCGCCATCAGGCTGGTTGCTCTGCCACGACACCGGCATCGGTTGGTACAGCAACTCCAACAGATCGGGTCGTCGGCGAGCGATCCGGTCGTGGTTGACGACCGAACTGGCCACTCTCGACACGCCGCCCTCAGCAGACGTCTTGAGGAAGAACAGGCCCGAGACGTCGCACGCATCGGCGTGGAAGTTGAGTTCGCTGTTGGAGGTGTAGCCCCGGCCGGCCTTGCCGTTGATGCCGGTGCCGAGGTCGCGGACATCACCGATGACGTCGCCACGGCGGCTCTGGGCGACGGGGGTCCCGAGGTGGAGCGAGAGCCCCCACCACAACGCTCGCAACTCCTCGACCGGACGCCCCGCAACCGGGAACCCGGTGAAGGCCGCCACTCCCGAACCTTCGACCAGATCCCGGCGGAGGTCGGTCAACGTCGAAGCCCACCCCGGCAGCGGGAAGACATCGGTCGACATCGTCGCCAGATCGAGATCGGGGCTGACCGAACGGAACACGGTGAGGGCGTCGTCGAGCTGACCGATCTCGACTTCGGACCAGGGCCGCACCCAGCCGGGATCGAGGGTCCGGGCCGTCCACGAAGCCGTCAGATCACTGGCCGGTCGATCGAGGATCCACGCCATCTGCTGGCGGTCTGTCCGAGCCGCGATCGCAGCAGGCATCGCTCCGGTCTCGGCGAGGAACTCACCGATCTCGAATCGAGCCAGCTCTGGTGACCAATCAGCGGTGGTGAACGTCGGGAAGCCCAGATCGGCCCGGTGCACCTCGATCTCCCGCCAGCGTCGCCACGGCAAGAGGCAGACCGGGACCTCTTGACCTCGAGCCGAGCAGGATCCCTGCCAGGCTTGGGGTGTCATCCGCCCCAGGGTGTCGTCGAGCCGACGATGAGCCGAGATCAACTCGATGATCAGGTCGGCGATCGGGCCTTGGCGACGAGCCTCGATGTCGCCGTCTCGTTGCGCCATACCACCCGGGTAACAGGGGTCGATCCGACCCTCGAGTGCACCCTGGAGGCCGGCCGTGACCGAGTCGGCGTTCCCGATCAGGTGGGCCACGACCGTCGCCCGATCCCAGTCCGGGAGGAGCGACGGCCCGCGATGCCACATGTCGTCTTGCGAGGTGCGGCCCGTCAGGTCCTCGACCAGGGCGTCGGAAGCCAGACGCAATCCGGCGAGAGCCTGTTGCGGCTCCTCGAGGATCACTCAGCCGCCGCTCAGGGTCTCGAGGAAATGAACCTCGGCCTCGTCATGCAATGCTTCGTACATCGCATCGGGGATGATCTCACCGTCGATCGAAACCGACGTACCTTCGCTCAGATGCGCGCCCAATCCGGGATACATCTCGTCGAGGGCTGCGATCAGCTGCCGAACCGTCGCCGCTTGCACCGTGACGTTGCTCACGCCATCGGTGAAGCTGCGAAGGTTGGCGGAGAAGTGAACCTCAGCCATGACAGGCCACGGCTCAGTCCTCGCTGTTGAGGATGGCGTCGAGGATCCGAACCGGCGACAAGGGCAGATCGGTGATCCGCCGATCGGTGGCGGCTGCCACCGCATTGGCGACGGCGGCCAACGGGGGCACGATGCCGACCTCACCCACACCCCGCACACCGTAGGGGTGAGCAGGATTGGGTACCTCGACGATGACCGTGTCGATCATCGGGAGATCGGACGCCACCGGAATCCGGTAATCGAGGAATCCGGCGTTCTCCATCACGCCATCGGCGTTGTGGATGTATTCCTCGTTCAACGCCCACCCGATGCCCTGAACCACGCCGCCCTGGAGCTGTCCCTCGACATAGCTGGGATGGATGGCCCGGCCGGCGTCCTGTGCAGTGAGATAACGGAGGATGGTGACTCGGCCGGTGTCGGGATCGACCTCAAGGTCGCACACCTGGGTCGAGAAGCCGGCACCGACGCCGCGAGCGTTGAGTGACTCGGTCGCTGCGATCGGGCCACCGGTTCGACCCCAGTTGCCGGCCAATTCGGCGAGGCTGACCGCAGGATGGGAACCATCGATCGGCTGCGCCCTCCCATCGACCCATTCGACCTGATCGACCGGGATGTCCCAGCCCTTGGCCGCCCGGGCCTTGAGGTCCTCGATGACCGTCCGAC
>CALACD010000238.1 GCA_937890445.1 uncultured Acidimicrobiia bacterium
CCGCCATCACGACCACGACCACGACCACGACCACGACCACGACCACCACGACCACGACCACGGCCATCACGGTCACGATCATCACGGTCACGAGAACGATCAGGGCCTGAAGGCCATGGTCCGATACCTGCGGATGGCGCCCAAGATGTGGCATTCCGAGGTGAATGATGCCGTGGTCGATCTGGTGGCGCCGGTCGAAGGAGAACGAGTGCTCGACATCGGGGCCGGCATGGGGCCCGCTGCGGTGCGGGCGGCGGGCGTCGGCGCCTCGGTGATCGCCGTCGAGCCCACGCCGTACCTTCGTCGCATCCTTGCTGCCCGAGTCGGCGCCCTGGGTGTTGCTCGACGTCTCGACGGAGACGTCGATGTGGTCGATGGGGCCGCCGAACACCTGCCGGTGGCCGACCACAGCATCGATGCCGTCTGGGCCGTCAACACCATGCATCACTGGATCAGCGCTGCCGACGGTGCAGCCGAGATCCATCGGTCGCTCCGTCCCGGTGGTCGGGTGGTGTTGGTCGACGAGGATTTCGGGGATCCGACCCACCCTCACCACGAGGAATGGGTGGACCGGCACGGTGGTGGCAGCCACGGGTTCACGATGGTGGACGCCGCCGAGATGGGGAACCTTCTCGAGGCTGCGGGGTTGATCGAGGTCGACTGTGGATCTCGAACCTTGGCCGGTCGACCCGTGCTGTTGGTTTCGGCCCGAGCGGCGAAGTGACGCCACCTGACCGGACGGCGAAAGCGGTCCGCGGCTAGCCTCGGCCCATGGTGGTCGTCTTTTCGACGAAACCGAGCGTTGGCGGTTCACAGCGTCGGCAACTGTCGGTCCGGGAACCTCGGCGGACAGATCCGTGGCAATGGGCATCAGCCTTCGGCTGGTCGGCCGCCGGGGTGCTTGTCGTTCTGACCGTCCTGGCCACCTACGGTCCGACCGGCTGGTTCGTCGGTGTGGTCGCGACACTCCTGACCGTTGGCACCACCTGCGGGTTGATGTTCGGTCCCTGGCCCTGGGGGTGGGTGCAACGTGATGTCGACGTGTCGCAGTTGGCGCCCGCCGACCGCCGATTGCTCCATTCGATCGCCACCACCGTCGAGTGCCTCGAGGCGAAGGCCCAGTGGGTGCCGGATGGGCCAGCCTCTGATCTGCTCGCAGAGTTGGTCGAGCGAGCCGAAGGCGAATTGGGCGAGCTGCTCGACCGGGTCGCCGGTGGAGGGCCGATCTCGGCGGCACCGTTCGCCGAACGCATCTCGTCGTTGGCGACCGCGTTCGGGCAGGTCGTCGACGCGCAGCGATCGGACGCGGATGAACCGACACGGGTGCTCGTCGATCGCGGTGCACACTTCAGCCAGGCGCTGTGTCCGGCGACGACCCAGTCGATGGATGGCCAGTCGGTGGGTCACGAGTCGATGGGCCACGAGTCGATGGGTCACGAGTCGATGGGTCAGTAGTCGGCGGTGATCACCTGACATCGATTGGGGTCGGTGCAGGTCGTCGGATCCAGGCCGCTGGCTCTGGCTGCCAGATCGGCCAGATGCCTCCGAGCAGACTGGAGTCGGAGGATCTGCTCGTCGAGTTCGCGCAGATGGCGATCTAGCAACTCCGAGGTGTGAGCGCACGATCCCTGGCCCGCCTCCTTGAGCTCGAGTACCGATGCGATCTCCGACAGACGGAGGCCGGTGGCCTGAGCATCACGAATGAACTGGAGTCGCTCGACGGTGTCGTGGTCGTAGTCCCGGTATCCCGACGGCGTTCGCTCCGGTTCGGGAAGCAGCCCGATCGACTCGTAGAAGCGGATGGTCTTGGTGGAAACGCTGCCGAGGTCTGCCAGCTCACCGATTTTCATGTGGGAAGAGTAGATGTGTCTTGACCTTCCAGTCGAATGGAAGGTCTATCCTGGGGGCATGTCTGCATCCGAAGCTCGATCCGATCTGCTGGTCGACGGCATGACGTGCTCGGCCTGCGCCAATCGGATCCAGCGCCAGTTGTCACGGCTCGACGGGGTTACATCGGCCCAGGTCAACTTCGCCAACGGATCTGCCACCGTGGTCCACGACTCCTCCGTTGACGACACGGCCTTTCGGGCCGTCATCGAAGGGCTCGGCTACGGCGTGATCGAAGCCGACGAAACCGAGGCCGCCGACGATCGACGGGAAGCGGATCTGCGGCGTCGCTTCCTGGTGGCAGTCACGCTGGCCGTTCCGGCCATGGTCATCAGCATGGTCCATGCCTTGCACTTCGAGGGCTGGGAATGGTTGGTGGCCGTCCTGTCCACCCCGGTGGTGTTCTGGTCGGGTTGGTTGTTCCATCGCGCCGCCTGGATGAACCTCCGGCACGGCAGTACCACCATGGACACCCTCGTCTCGATGGGTTCCCTGTCGTCGTGGATCTGGTCGACCGTCGTCTTGATCGGCGGCGCAACAGACGGGCACCCCACGCACGCTCCGCCGGGAACACTGGCCTCGCCGGGAACACTGGCCTCGCCGGGAACGCTGGGCGAGGGGCACATCTACTTCGAGACGGGCGCCGTCATCATCACCCTCATCCTGTTGGGAAAATGGTTCGAACTGAGGGCGAAGCGACGTTCGGGCGACGCCATTCGGGCCCTGGCCGATCTCGGGGTCCGCACGGTTCGGCTGGAGGACGGCAGCGAGATCCCGCTCGAGGACCTGTCCGTCGGCGCTCGGTTCGTCGTGAGGCCGGGAGAGAAGATCGCAACCGATGGCGTCGTGGTCCATGGCCATTCCGCCGTCGATGCGTCGATGATCAGCGGTGAGCCGGTACCGGTCGAGGTGTCGGTCGGCGACGAGGTCATCGGAGCGACGATCAACAGGAACGGATCGCTGGTGGTGGAGGCGACCCGAGTGGGGGCCGACACGGCCCTGGCCCAGATCATCACCCTGGTGGATCAGGCCCAGGGCGGTCGAGCCGAGGTCCAGCGTCTGGCGGACCGGGTCTCGGCCGTCTTCGTACCCCTGGCCATCGGGATCTCGGTGGTGACGCTGGCCGGCTGGTTGATCACCGGCCACTCCGTCGACCAGGCGTTCACCGCGGCGGTCGCGGTGTTGATCATTGCGTGTCCGTGCGCCCTCGGCCTCGCCACGCCACTGGGCATCATGGTGGGCACCGGTCGAGGTGCGCAGTTGGGCGTCATCATCAAGGGCGGTGAGGTGCTCGAGGACACTCGGGCTGTCGACGTCGTCATTCTCGACAAGACCGGCACCGTCACCGAGGGGCGAATGCAGCTGGTCGATGTCGTGGCCTCTGACTCGGTTGCCCGCGACCGCGATCTGTCGGAGCTGTTGCGGTACGCAGCATCGCTCGAGTCTCGGTCGGAACACCCGATCGCCCAGGCCGTCGCCGGCTCGGTCCCTGATCATGATCGTGTGGATCGGTTCGAGAATCAGCCCGGCATCGGTGTCTCCGGCTTGGTTGGTGGGGTGCCGGTCCGGGTCGGTCGGCGATTGCTGTTCGACGAGATTCCGCCCGAGATCGAAGCGGCCGCCACGGCGGCCGAAGCCGCCGGCTCGACGGCGGTGTTTGCCGGTCGAGGTCCCTCGGCCGAGGCCGTGCTTGTGGTCGCCGACCAGATCAAGCCATCGTCGGCGGCAGCCGTGGCGGCGTTGCATCGCCAGGGGCTCACCGTCACGCTCCTGACCGGCGACAATCTCCGTACTGCGCAGTCGGTCGGCGCCGCCATCGGTGTCGACCACGTGATCGCCGAAGTGTTGCCCGGAGCGAAGGCGGACGAGGTCCGGCGGCTCCAGGCCGAGGGGCATCGAGTCGCCATGGTCGGCGACGGCATCAACGACGCGCCGGCGTTGGCCCAAGCCGACCTCGGTATCGCCATCGGCACCGGCACCGATGTCGCCATCGAAGCATCCGACCTGACGGTGGTGTCGGGTGATCTTCTGGCCGTGGCCGACGCCATCGCCCTGTCCCGGCGGACCCTGGGGACCATCAAGGGCAACCTGTTCTGGGCTTTTGCCTACAACGGTGCGGCCATTCCCTTGGCTGCGCTCGGAGTGCTGAATCCCATGATCGCCGCTGGTGCCATGGGATTCTCCTCCTTGTTCGTCGTGACCAACAGCCTGAGGCTCCGCACCTTCACCGGCCATCGCTCGACGTCGGGCGGCCGACCGTCGGCAGGTCAGCCACTCACTCGTTCGGAGAACGTGACGGTTTCATGAGCAACACGCGTGTCTACGACGTGCCCGGGATCAGCTGTGATCACTGTGTGCGTGCCATTTCGTCGGAGCTGGAGAACGTGATCGGCGTCACCTCGTTCGACGTCGATGTCGACGACAAGTCGGTCACCGTGACCGGGGGAGCCGACCGCGACATCATCGAGGCCATCGATGACGCAGGGTACGACGCCACGGTTCGTTGACGACGATGGGCGCACCACGGTTCGGCTCGGTACCGTTGCCGACCGGAGGCTTCTGATGAACAACCCGTGGCAACTCACCAAGGACCAACTGGATCTGCAGGCCAAGGCCCGGGCGCTGGCCGAAGAAGTCATTGCGCCTCGGGCGGCAGCGGTCGACGAGGCCGAGCAGTATCCGTGGGAAAATGTACAGGCCCTCCAGGAGAACGGGTTCACCGGCATGACGGTGCCCGCCGAGCTCGGGGGGCCGGGCCACTCGTTCCTCGATGCCGTCCTGGTGGTCGAGCAGATGGCCAAGGTGTGTGGTGTCACGGGCCGGATCACGGTCGAGGCCAACATGGGCGCCATCTCGGCGGTACTGGCCTACGGCACCGAGGCCCAGCGCAAGCTGGCGGCCGAGTACGTACTGAGCGGTGACAAGCCCGCCATCTGCATCACCGAACCCGAGGCCGGATCGTCGGCGTCGATGATGACCACCCGCGCCGACAAGCGGGGCGATCGATTCGTCCTGAACGGCAAGAAACACTGGATCACGGGTGGGTCGGTCTCCAAGCTGCACCTGATCTTCGCCCGAGTGTTCGACGAGGACGGATCCGAACTCGGCATCGGCGGTTTCCTGGCCATCCGGGACGAGACCGAAGGGCTGTCGTTCGGACTGCGGGAGCCGACCATGGGGTTGCGGGCCATACCCGAGATGGAGGTGATCCTCACCGACATGGAGCTCGGTCCCGAGATGGTGGTGATGCCACCGTCGGGTTGGAAACGAGGCTTCGCCGACCTCATGAACGCCTACAACTCCCAGCGGGTGGGTGCGGGCACCGTGGCTCTCGGGATCGCCACCGGCGCCTACGAGCTGGCGCTCGAGTTCTCCAAGCAGCGGCATCAGTTCGATCGGCCCATCGCCGAGTTCCAAGGTCTGCAATGGATGCTGGCCGACATGAGCGTCAAGCTCGAAGCGGCCCGCAGTCTGACCTACCGGGCCGCGGCCTCGAGGGGTGACGGCCCCGACGGTCCGGGCACCAGTCCGTTCCCCGACGCTGCCCTGGCGGCCCAGGCCAAGATCTTCACCGCCGAGGCCTCGATCGAGGTGGTCAATCAGGCGTTGCAGACCTTCGGGGCCGCCGGCTACAGCCGCCGGAATCCGCTGGAGCGGATGTATCGCGACGTGCGCATGTTCACCATCGGTGGCGGCACGGCCCAGATCCTGCGTACGGTCGTCGCCTCTCGCATCCTCGAGAAGAAGATCCCCCAGACCCGCGACGGCTACCGCAACCACGACGGCCACCGCAACCACTGAGCGGACCGCGCCCGTTGAGCGCGATGGCTACGAAGGGTGTCTGCCTCAGGGACGCGACGTCGGGGGTCGCAGGCGAGGCAGGAAGCGAGGGGTGACGGCGGCGTAGGACGGGTAGTCGGGGTAGGTCTCGGTCAACTGGCGTTCCTCCCAGGCCGCCTTGATGTTGAAGAACCCCACGCCGGCGAGACCGACGACGAGCGTGATCCAGTTGCCCGAACGCAGGGTCAGTCCGACGATGATCGACAGGACGCCGGTGTAGATCGGATGGCGCATGAAGCGGTAGAGACCAGTCGTGGTGAGCTGACCTCGGGTCGTCGGGACCGGCGAGGGCGTGAGCGCAGGGCCCAGACGGACGCTGGCTGCCACGACCAGCACCATGCCCCCCAGCGTGAACACACTGGCGATGGCCCCGACCCCGGCCGGGGTCGGCCAGTCGGATCGTGTCGGCAGCGCGACCAACACGACGAGAAGCACAACCTGCACGGCGACGAACGCCCAGCCCTTCTGGGCTCGGCTCATACGAGGGCTCTGGTCATGACTGAGTCCGGGGCGCGAACGTCGGCGGATCGAAGGCGGTGATGGGGGGCAGTTCACCGGTGAACTTCTCGACCTCGACCAGACACGTGTGGGCGCTCGGCCCCTGGGCCAGCCGGGAGGTTCCCTTGTCGTGGGTCAGCACGTTGGGGTTGCCATGCTTGCACATCCCGGTCTCGTCGGGGTCGTACCAGGCACCGGTGGCCAACTGCAGGATTCCGGGAGCGATGGCGTCGCTGATCGACAGACCGGCCAGACAGGCACCCCGATCGTTGTAGACCCGAATGATGTCACCCTCGGCCAGCCCACGGACCGCGGCCTCGGTGGGGTGCATGCGGGCCGGTTCCCGACCGTGAATCTTGGTCGAGCGGCTGATGTCGCTGTGGTCGAACTGGCTGTGCAGACGAGTCGTCGGCTGGTTGGAGACCAGGTGCAGCCCGAACCGTTCCGCCAGCGGCGTGCCCAGGCGTTCGAACGGTTCGTACCACCGGGGATGACCCTCGCAGTCGTCGTAACCGAAGCCGTCGATGGTTTCGGAGAACAGTTCGATCCGGCCCGACGGGGTCGGTAACGGGTGGGCGACCGGATCGGCTCGGAAGTCAGCCAGGAACACGTGATCAGAGTCGCCGACGGCCCCCATCCCGGCGTGGTGCACCAATCCGTCGGACCAGAACTGATCGAAGTCGGGCGCGCCGTCTTCGGACTTGGCGTACTTGGCGTACAGATCGCGGATCCACTCCTGGGAGGTTCGACCCTCGCTGAACTTGGCCCCGAACCCCAGCGCGTCGGCCAGGGCGACCAGGATGTCGTAGTCATCACGGGACTCGCCGAAGGGTTCGAGCGCAGCCTGACTGGCGAACAGGATCGTCTCACCGTCACCCAGGTCGTCGCGTTCCAACGGGGTGGTGGCCGGCAGCACGATGTCGGCCCGTTTCGACATGGCGTTCCAGAACGGCTCGTGCACGATGATGGTCTCGGGCTTGCGCCACGCCTGCATCAACCGGTTGAGATCCTGATGGTGATGGAAGGGGTTGCCACCGGCCCAATAGACGAGCTTGGTGTCGGGAAAGACCTGATCGTCGCCATCGAACTGGAAGGGCTGGCCCGGGTTCTCCAGCAGGTCCACGATGCGAGAGACCGAGATGACGGTCTGGCCTCCTGGAGGCGGTGGGATCGGCAGCCGGGGTATGCGTTTCGGGGGCTGCCCACCGCCGGTGCGGCCATGGGCCCCGAACGGGAAGGCCACGCCGCCGCCCGGCAGACCGATCTGGCCCAAGACAGCGGCCAGGGCCGTCGCCATCCAGTAGGTCTGTTCGCCGTGGTCGGTCCGCTGGATCGAGAACCCCATGTTGACGATGGTTCGCTTGCGTTGCATCTCCCGAGCCAGATCGACGATCACGTCGGCGTCGATGCCGGTGATCTCGGCCGCCCACGACGCCGATTTGGCGACCCCGTCGGTGACGCCCAGGAGGTAGGGCTCGAGGCGATCCCAGCCCACACAATGGGTGGCCAGGAAGGATGCATCGGCCAGTCCCTCGACCACCAGGGTGTGGGCCAGGGCCGCCATCAGGGCGACATCGGTGCTGGGGCGGATGGGCAACCAGCGACTGTTGGCCTCGTCCGCCTCGTCGTCACGCACCGGTCCGATGTTGACGAACTCGACACCGTTGGCCGCCGACTTGGCGATCCATTCCCTGGTGTGATGCGGACCCTGGCCGCCGAAGTGGACCTGGGTGTTGTTCAGACGAAGGCTGCCGAAACTGACGAACAGTTCGGTGGTCTCCGAGATGACCTTCCACGACGTCTGCTGCCCGCAGGCCGGATACCAGCCCAGCCCGAAGATGTAGGGAACGATGGCGCTCGACGCCGACGACGAGTAGGTGAGCCGGCCGTCGGTGTAGGGGCCGAACATGCGGAAGAATCGGCGCATCTGGACCGACGGCTGATGGAACAGGCCGGCCGAACCCCAGCCATAGGAACCGGCGTAGATCGACGGCGCACCGTGTTCGTCGCGTACCCGTTCCAGTTCGGCGGCAACCAGCCGGATGGCTTCGTCCCACTCGACCTCGACGAACTCCTCGACGCCCCGCAGATGGGCTGCCGCGCCCGGGCCGCCCTCGAGCCACGACTTGCGGACGGCCGGTTTGGTGATGCGGGAACGAGTGGCGGCCTTGAGGCCCTGACCGATCGGTGACGGGTCCGGATCGGTCGGGTGATCGAGAACTTCGGTGATGTCCGATCCGTCGGACTCGATCAGGAACGGGCCCCAGTGGGTGAGGATGCCGGTGGTGCGCATACCCCAGTCTGCCAGAGCGGCGGGCGTCTGCCCCGGGCCGGGAGTCGGCGGGGGTCGCTCGCAGTGTTAGACAACGGAGGGAGCCAGCGAAGGGACGAGCGAGATGGTGCAGTTGAGCGAACGGTCGTGGGTACCGGGCGAGGCCGAGAAGTGGGTGCAGGCGATGGCGGCCCGAGTGTCGACCACCGGCGCCGATGGGATCGACGAACGACTCCACGGGTTGGTCGAACGGAACCGCCACATCCACGAGGTCGAGACCCTGAACCTGAACCCGGCGACCAACACCATGAACCCGCGGGCCGAAGCGCTGCTGTCGGCCGGACTCGGGAGTCGCCCATCACTCGGGTACCCAGGTCAGAAGTGCGAGATGGGTCTGGAGGCCATCGAGGAGATCGAGGTGATGGCGGCCGAGTTGGCGGCCGAGGTGTTCGGGGCCACCCACGCCGAGGTCCGCGTGCCGTCGGGGGCCTTGGCCAACCTGTATGCCTTCCTGGCCACCACCGATCCGGGCGACGCCATCATTGCCCCACCGCCCGAGATCGGCGGTCACGTCACCCATCATCGGGACGGAGCCGCCGGCCTGCATCGTCTGGAGGTCCACGCCGCGCCGGTCGATGCCGCTCGGTACAGCGTCGACATCGATCGACTCCGGGAACAGGCGCATCGGGTACGACCGAAGCTGATCACGATCGGCGGCAGCCTCAACCTCGCCCATCATCCGGTCGGGTCGATTCGTTCCATCGCCGACGAGGTCGGGGCCAAGGTCCTGTTCGACGCGGCACACCTGTCGGGCCCGATCGCAGGCGGCACCTGGCCCAGTCCCCTGGCCGAGGGGGCGCATCTGATGACGATGAGCACCTACAAGAGCCTGGGTGGACCGCCCGCTGGCCTGCTCCTCACCAACGAGGCCGAGATCGCAGAACGGGTCGACGCCATCGCCTATCCCGGTCTGACCGCCAACTTCGATGTGGGAAAGACGGCGGCACTCGTCATCACGTTGCTGGACTGGAAGTCCCATGGTCACTCCTACGCCCGAGAGATGACCAAGAGCGCCCAGACGCTGGCGACGGCGCTGGCCGCCCGTGACGTTGCCGTGCACGGTGTCGATCGGGTCTGGACCAAATCCCATGCCTTCGCCCTCGATGCCCGGACATTCGGGGGCGGGCACGAACTGGCGTTGCGGTTGCGCCGGGCCAACCTGTTGGCATCGGCCATCGGACTGCCGACCGACACCTCCGAGGCGACCGGCGGTGGCCTGCGCATCGGGCTGAACGAAGCCGTTCGCTGGGGCATGCGGTCGACCGACATGGCCGAACTGGCCGATCTGGTGGCCCGGGCCGTGCACGACGACCCGGACTCGGTGGCCGAGGACGTGACGGCCCTGCGGTCTCGGTTCGACACCCTCGCCTTCGTTCGATGAGGGCCCTTTCGGCGGGGCTCGCCGGTCGAACCGGCGGTCAGACGATGCGGCTCTTGGTGGGGTCGCCTTCGCCCCAGTACTGGTCGCGCAGCACCCGCTTGTAGAGCTTGCCCGTCGGCAGACGGGGGAGCTCATCGACGAAGTCGACCGAGCGTGGCACCTTCTGTCGCGACAGATGTTGCCCGCAGAACTCGATGAGCCGGCGGGCCAGCGCGTCGTCGGCCGTCACGCCCGGCATGGCCTGCACGACGGCCTTGACCTCTTCTCCCAGATCTTCGTTGGGTACGCCGATGACGGCCGCGTCGTAGACCGACGAATGGGTGATCAACAGGTTCTCGGTCTCCTGGGGGTAGATGTTGACCCCGCCGGAGATGATCATGAACGTCTTGCGGTCGGTCAGATGGAGGAACCCGTCGTCGTCGACGTACCCGACGTCGTTGACCGTGCTCATGGTGCCGTCGGGTGACGTCGCCTCGGCCGTCTTGGCCGGATCGTTGTGGTACGAGAAGGCGGTGGCGGTCTTGAACCAGATCGTGCCGGGCTGACCGGCGGGCAGCGGTTGCATGTCGTCATCGAGGATGTGGAGTTCACCCAGCATCACCCGGCCGACGGTGCCCTTGTGGGCCAGCCATTCCGCACTGTCACAGGCGGTGAAACCCAGCCCCTCGGTGGCGCCGTAGTACTCGTGGATGATGGGTCCCCACCAGTCGATCATCTGCTCCTTGACCTGGACCGGGCACGGGGCGGCTGCGTGAATGGCAATCTCGAGCGAGGACACCTCGGCGGCCAGGCGATCCTCCTCGGGCAGCTTGAGCATGCGGCTGAACATGGTGGGGACGAGCTGGGTGTGGGTCACCCGGTAGCGCTCGATCAACGCCAGGTACTCGATCGGATCGAAGCGTTCCATGATGATGCAGGTGCCGCCATGCTGGATCGTCAGGTTGTTGGCAGCCTGCGGGGCCGAGTGATAGAGCGGGGCAGGGGAGAGGTAGATCATG
>CALACD010000239.1 GCA_937890445.1 uncultured Acidimicrobiia bacterium
TTGACCACGCTCGCACCCGTTCACCTGACCAAACACGAGGGGCTCGGCAACGACTTCCTCATCGCCGTGGCCCCGGTTCGCCCCCTCGACGCCGCCGACGCTCGGGCCTGGTGCAATCGTCGTCGAGGCATCGGGGCCGACGGCCTGATTCAGCTGGTGCCAGCCGACGAGGCTTCGCTGTCGGCGCCCCGCTGGACCATGACGCTTTGGAACGCCGATGGCAGCCGGGCCGAGATCTCGGGCAACGGGATTCGGTGCGCGGCCCAAGCGCTTGCGTGCCACCAGCAACTGGACGGTCCGGGGACCTTCGATCTCGACACCGATGCCGGACCACGCCACCTACGGGTCTCGCCGACGAACGATCCCGCAACCGTGGACGTGGTGGTCGACATGGGGCCGGCCAAGCCTGGTCCGGCCGACTCCGATGCCTGGGCCGGTCTCGGCATCGGAGTCGACCGACAGCTCGGCATCGACATGGGGAATCCACACCTGGTGGCACTGGTGGCCGACCCCGATGCCCATGACATCGCCACCGTCGGTGCCGCGGTCGAAGCCGGGTACGCCGACGGCTGCAACGTGCACCTGATCAAGGTCATCGATCGAGCCAACCTGGCGCTGCGGGTCTGGGAGCGAGGTGCCGGCGTGACCGAGGCCTGCGGTACGGGGGCCTGTGCCGCTGCCTTCGCGGCTTCGACCTGGGGGCTCGTCGATGGTCCGGTTCTGGTCCACATGCCAGGGGGTGTCGCAACCGTCGACGCATCCGGCGACACGGTGGTCCTGACCGGCCCTGCACGATGCATCGCGTCGGTGACCGTACATGGCTGAACGGCTCGATCTGGGGTGGGGCCCTTCCGACGATGCTGTCGACGATGTTGCTCTCGACGGGGATTTCGATTTCACCGAGACCGACGAGGTAACACCGGATAGCGCAACCGAGAGCCACCGGGGCGCCTTCGGGGACTTCGGTGGCGAGGAACGCGGCTTCCTCGATCGGAGCTTCCGAGAGCGCATCGTGTTGGTCGGGGTGACCCAGTCCGACCAGAGCGACGACGATACCGAGGCGTCGCTCGACGAGTTGGCGCTTCTGGTGGACACCGCCGGGGCCGACGCCTGCGATCGCATCGTGCAGCGTCGCGACCGGCCCGACCCGGCCACGTTCGTCGGCAAGGGCAAGGTCGACGAGATCCTCGAGAGTGCGCTGATGTTCGATGCCGACACGGTCGTCTTCGACGATGAGCTCTCGCCGGCTCAGCAGTTCAACCTGGAGCGCATCCTCAAGCGCACGGCGCTCGACCGGACCGCCGTCATCCTCGACATCTTCGCACAGCACGCCACCTCGGCCGAGGGCAAGACCCAGGTCGAACTGGCGCAACTCCGTTACCGGTTGCCCCGCCTGCGAGGCAAGAAGGACTTCAGCCAGCAGGGCGGCGGGATCGGCACCCGAGGTCCGGGCGAGACCCAGCTCGAAGTCGATCGGCGGCGGCTTCTCCGTCGAATGACGAAGCTCGAACGAGATCTGGCCGGGATCGCCGGCCGCCGAGCCAATCAGCGCAAGGCTCGGCAGCGGTCGCCGTATCGGACGGTGTCGATCGTCGGCTACACCAACGCCGGGAAATCGTCGCTGCTGAACGCGTTGTCGGGCTCGGACGTCAAGGCCGAAGATCGTCTGTTCGCCACCGTCGATCCGACCACTCGCAAGACACAGCTCCCCGGAGGCGAGCAGATCCTGCTCACCGACACCGTCGGGTTCGTCAAGAAGCTGCCCCATCAGCTGGTCGAAGCCTTTCGGTCGACCCTGGAGGTCGCGACCGAGGTCGACCTGCTGGTCCATGTCGTCGACGGGGCCGGCCACGACCCCGACGGTCACATCCAAGCCGTGCGCGAGGTACTCAATGGAGTCGGTGCCAACGAGGTACCGGAGCTGTTGGTGTTCAACAAGGCGGATCTGTCACCCGATGTCGAGCAATTGGTTCGACGCCACCCGGGCAGCGTCGGCGTGTCCGCGGCCACCGGCATGGGAATCGAGGAGCTTCGGGTCGCGATTGGCGACGCCCTTCGGGCCCTGTCGACGGTCTATGACCTCTTCGTTCCGTGGGCTCGGGGCGACATGCTGGCCGCCGTACACCGCGAAGGTGAAGTGTTGACCGAGATCTCCACCGACGACGGCATGCAGTTGACGGCCCGACTCGAGGAGGCCTCAGCCAAGCGACTGTCGATGTTCATCGTCGGTCCCACCACCGGAGAAGACCGATGACGCAACCGTTCGTGCCGCCGCCCTATCCCTACGACCGTCTGAACGAGATGATCGCCATCGCCGAACGTTTCGACGGTGGGGCCGTCGATCTGTCCATCGGCACCCCGTTCGATCCGCCGCCCGACGCGGTCATCGAGGCCCTCGGTCGGTCCGGGGCCGAACGGGGTTATCCGCCCTCGATCGGCACACTCGATTTTCGCCGGGCTGCGGCCCGCTGGCTGAATGATCTGACCGGGACCGAATTGGCCGAGGGTGATGTGCGGGCCACGATTGGTTCCAAGGAATTCGTTGCCGGGCTGCCGCACTGGTTGCGGCTGCGGACCCCGGAACGCGACACAATTCTCTATCCGGCGATCAGCTACCCGAGCTACGAGATGGGAGCGATCCTCGGCAACTGCCGGGCGGTGCCGGTACCGATCGACGATGCCTGGCGGATCGATCTGTCGGCCATCGATCCTGCCGACGCGGCTCGAGCGTTGTGCCTGTGGGTCAATACGCCGGGGAATCCGACCGGTGGTCTCGACGACCTCGAAGCTGCGGCCGCCTGGGGCCGGGCCAACGGCGTTCCCGTGTTCTCCGACGAGTGCTACATCGAGTTCACCTGGGACGGTCCGCCCCGATCCATCCTGGAGTACGGAACCGAGGGGCTGGTTGCCGTGCACTCGTTGTCGAAGCGGTCCAATCTGGCCGGCGCTCGGGCCGGCTTCTACGCCGGCGATGCCGAGCTGATCCACTACCTGGGAGAACTGCGCAAGCACGCCGGTTTCATGGCGCCCGGGCCGGTGCAGTCGGCCGCGGTGGTGGCGTTGTCCGACGCCGCCCATGTCGCCCAACAGCGCCAGCGCTATCGGGACCGGCTCGAACTGGTGCGGGCCATGGTCGGAGCCCTCGGTGTCGACGCACCGATGCCGGGCGGAGGGTTCTATCTCTGGGCGCCGGCGCCCGATGGCGATGCCTGGGCGTTCACCGAGCGACTGGCTCGGGAGGCCGGAGTGGTGGTGAGCCCGGGCGAGTTCTACGGTCAGCAGGGGAGCGACCACGTACGTATCGCCGTGGTGCAACCCGACGAACGCTTGCACATGGCAGCGGGGCGTCTCGGTCTCTGAGTGTCGAGGTCCGGTGCCGATGCTCAGGGCGCGGCCGTGATGCGCAGGATCTGATCGTTGCCTCGACTGGTCGAGACGTAGAGCGATCCATTCGGTGCCTGATGAACGGCCCGAAGCCGGCCGTACGCGCCGTCGATGATCACATGATCGCCAAGGAATGCTCCCTCCGGACTGAAGAAGACCAATCGAAGTGTCTGGTTCTTGAGCGCAGCCAGTCCGAGACCCCCATTCCACGAGCCCCAGGACGGATCATCGAGCCAGTCGCCACCCGACAGCGCCAGGGTGGGAGATCCCGTCGACCAGGCGGGGTCGAGTGCATCGGCGAGTCTCCGGTCGGTCATGGGGACCGATTCGTCGTACCCGCTCGGCCCGACCGGGTTCCAGCCGGCATTGGCTCCGGGGATCAGCCGGTTGACCTCGTCGTCTCGGGTCGGGCCGTGCTCGACCGACCACATCTCGTCGGTGCCGGGCCGCAACGCAAGACCCTGGACGTTGCGGTGACCGTAGCTGTAGATCAGACGGGTTGCCGGATTGGCCGAACCGACGAACGGGTTGTCGGACGGAGCCCGACCGGTCGCCGCGTCTACTCGCAGGACCTTGCCGCCCAACGACGCCAGGTCCTGGGGGTTGGTGCCGACCGCGGCATCGCCGGTTCCGACATAGAGATGCCCATCGGCGCCGAATTCGAGCTGACATCCTCCGTGTCGGCCACTGACGATGGGGAGACCGCCGACCAGGGTGGAACCCCGGGTGGCGACGGTGAGCTCGTTGTCCAAGGTCCAGACCACGACCCGGATCTCCCGAGGCGCCGCGTGGCCCTGACAGACGTAGATGCGGCGGTTGCGGGCGAAGTCGGGGTCGACGGCCAGGCCCATCACGCCGGTCTCTCCCGAGATGAACGATGCGGAGAAGTCAGCGGCGAGGAGTCGGGCCGTTCCACCGGGCGGAACCACACCAAGGCGGCCCCGGCGCTCGGTGAACACGAGCGTTCCGTCCGGGAGCGACTCGATGTCCCACGGAATGGTGAGACCGGTGGCGACCACCTCGATGCGGACCGTGGGCGCCGGGGCGAACCGCCCGAGGTACTCGGGGGTTCCCATCATCGATCCGAGCAACGTCACCAACGGTTCGCCGCTCTCCAGGCGCTCGCTCCAATAGTTCAGTCCGGCGTTGTCCGGGACTCGTTGGAGCAGGGCCAGGAAGGACAGGGTCGTGAGCACGTCCCCGGATCGCAGCGCCCGATGTTCGGGCGACTCCGAGACGGCGGCCACGAAGCCGGCCAGTGATCGACGGCCCGACGCGATCTCCTCGATCCAGAAGGCGAGCCCTTCCTCGTCGGGAGCCCGCCCCAGCGACCGGCCGAACACCGCCGTCACGATGGCGTCGATGTCGGCGGCGGCGTTGAGTTCGCCGAATTCGGCTCCGGCCAGCATCTGCTGAGCCAGACGGGTCAGGGACTCTCCCCGTTGCCGTCGTTCGACCCAGAATCGCAATCCCTCGAGGTCGGGCTGGCGGTCGAAGATCGACCGGTACAGGCGGACCACGGGTGCCGTCGTGCCACCGAATTCCTCGGAGGTCAACAGCTGCTCGATCAGTGCTGCCGGCGGCACCCCGGACCGGAGTCGTCGCGACCACGATGCCAGTCCGCCCGGGTCGGCTGGTCGGGACAACACATCGCGATATGCCTGATCGACGAACCGCTCCTCGGTGGGGAACCGTCCCCCGACGTATCCGGACTGGTTCGCCGACAGCGGGGTCGCGACCGTTGCCCCCAGCAGGAGGAGTCCGAGGAGCACGGCGGTGACGGCCTTCATGGGCGGCAACGGTAATCTCGATCCATGACCGACTTGCTCGCGGCCACGGCCGACCTGGTTGACCGAATGTCGGTGTCGTTCGAGGAAGGGCCATTCGTCGACTGGCTCGAGACCGAACTGGCGCCCCTGGCCCATCTCGAGGTGACCCGCATTGGTGACAATCTCGTTGCTCGCACCGATCTGGGACGGCCCCAACGATTGCTCCTGGTCGGCCACACCGACACCGTGCCGGTCAACGACAATGGCCAGGCCCGGATCGAGGGCGACACGCTGTGGGGAGTCGGCTCGGCCGACATGAAGGGCGGTCTCGCCTGCTTTCTCGACGTGGCGCGTCAGGTGACCGAACCCCGGGTCGATCTGACCTTTGTGTTCTATGCCCGAGAAGAGGTGGCCCAGGAACACAACGGGCTGTTGGAGATCCATCGAGAGCGGCCCGATCTGCTGGTCGGCGACTGTGCCATTCTGGGCGAGCCGACCGATGGCGCCATCGAAGCCGGATGCCAGGGGGCGATGCGATTCGAGGTCACGTTGGCCGGGGCCCGAGCACACACCGCCCGGCCCTGGATGGGTCGCAATGCGGTCCATCGCCTGGCACCCATCCTGAATGTGCTGGCTGCCTACGAGGCACGGACGCCGACCATCGATGGCTGCACCTATCGTGAGTCGCTCCAGGCCGTGTTCGTCGAGGGCGGGGTGTCGGGCAACGTGGTGCCCGATCGAGCCGTCCTACGGATCCATCATCGGTACGCACCCGATCGCACGCCGGGCGAGGCCGAAGCCTTCGTTCGCACTCTCCTGGCCCCGCACACCGATGGCCACGATCGCATCGAGGTGGTCGATCATTCCGAGGCCTGTCCGCCGTCGCTGACCCATCCGCTGCTCCAGGAACTGATCAACGACAACGATCTGGCGGTGACGGCCAAACTCGGTTGGACCGATGTCGCCCGCTTCGCCAGCTTCGGGATCCCGGCCACCAACTTCGGCTCGGGGGATGCAACGGTTGCTCATACCCAAGGCGAGCACCTGCATCGCGACTCGATCGAACGCACGCATCGAGCCCTGTTGCGCCTGGTGTCCTGAGCCGAGCAGAAACTCGGTGTCAGTCCCGCAGATCGATCTCCCGCATGAGAAAGAGTTTCGCCGTGCTCGGGGGCTCGGCATTCTGCAGCGCTTCGACGTGCTTCAGGGCTTCGTCGACCCCGTGGAAGGCGCGATGGTGCTTGGTTCCGGTGTGGTCGATGGATACGACCAGACAGGGGACATCGGGTTCGACCTGGGGGGCCGTGACCTGATCCTCGGTCGTCTCGTGGGCTCGTGTTGCTGATTCCGCCAGTGACATGGAAGAAATGATCGTCGCTCGGGAGATGTGATGGTGGGATACTTCGTGGCAATGGCGGCCGACGAACAATCCGAGCTTGCCGCCGAGCAGGCGTGGCTGGACCATGCGGCCGCCTGTCTGGCCACGATGGTGACGACGGCCGCCGCCACTCGTCGGATCATCGACCGGGCGGTCGAGCAGGAGCGGACGGCCGACGCCCGTGTCGCCCAGCGCCAGGTCGCCAGGCGACAGCACGATCTCCAGATCGGCTCGGGCCCCCTCTGTTTCGGGCGCATCGAGACCGAGGGACCGGCGCCCACCCGCCCGGGCGAGCGCTGGTATGTGGGTCGCCGCCACATCGAGGACGACAACGGTGAGCCGGTGGTGGTCGATTGGCGAGCGCCGGTCTCGGTCCCCTTCTACCGGGCGACGGGTGTGGATCCTTGCGGGCTCGTGCATCGCCGTAGGTTCAGCATCGATGCCGGACGGGTGCTCGCACTGTTCGACGAGGACCTGACCGACCCCGAGAGCGGAAGCGCAGGAGGCCTCCCTGATCCGCTGCTGGCCGAACTCGGTCGGTCCCGAACCGGGCAGATGCGCGACATCGTCGCCACCATCGCGGCCGAGCAGGACCGCGTCATCCGGGCCGATCTCGACGAGCTGTTGATCGTGCAGGGCGGCCCTGGCACCGGCAAGACCGCGGTCGGTCTGCATCGCGCCGCCTTCCTCCTGTTCGGTCACCGAGCCGAGCTGACCGAGTCCAAGGTGCTGGTGGTCGGTCCCAACCCGCTCTTCCTGCGCTACATCTCCGACGTTCTGCCTTCGCTGGGCGAGAGCTCCGTGGTGCAGACCACGGCCGAACGACTCCTGGCCGGCCGGTTTCCCGTGCGAGGAACCGACCGCGACGACGTGCTCGCCATCAAGGGAAGCCTGCGCATGGCGACCGTCATCGCCAACGCCATCGCAGCTCGGATCTCGGTGCCGGCCGAGGGCATCGAACTGCGTGCCGGTCTGAGCGTGGTGCGGTTCGATCAGGCTGGGTTGTCCCGGCTCCAGGCAACGGCACTCGAGCGCTCGTTGCCCTCGAACGACGGACGCGAAGTGTTCCGACAGCTCGTGCTCCAGGAGGCATGGCGACGCCACGCCGAACGGCCGGGAGTGGATCCCGGGTCGCAACCTTCGTTCGTTGCCGCCGTGCGCAACGACCCCCGATTCACCAAGGAGTTCGATCGCATGTGGCCGACGTTGGCAGCGCCAGCCGTCCTTCGTGACCTCTTCGGATCGCCGAAACGACTGGCCGTCGCGGCCGAGGGGATCTTGGATCCCGAGGAGCAGGCATTGATCCGGCGCAAGCCGGCCAAGAAGTCGTCCGACGAACCATGGACCAGCGGTGACATGGCCCTGCTCGACGAGGCCGGGACGCGTACCTCGGGGGTGCCCGTGGTCTATGGCCACGTCGTGGTCGATGAAGCCCAGGATCACTCGGCGATGACGCTCCGGATGCTGGGCCGCCGGGCCCGACGCGGATCGATGACAGTGCTCGGAGATCTGGCCCAGGCCACCAGCCCGGTCGCCGTCGGTTCGTGGGAGGCAGCCCTGGACGCTCTCACCGGCGACCGCAGCATCGAGGCCCGGAGGGTCGAACTGACCGTCGGCTATCGGGTGCCGGCATTGGTGCTGGACTTCGCCAACCGACTGTTGCCACAGGCCGCACCCGAGGTGACCCCTGCCCGCTCGATCCGGCCCGGCGGAGCGCCACCACAGATCATCCGAGTCGAGCCCGGCCCCGAAGGTCACGAGCTGGGACGAGCCGTTGTTGCCGAGTTGGCGGTGCTGCGCGACCAGACGACCAGCGTGGCTGTTGTCGGCGTCGACGCCGATCTCGACCGCGTGGCACGGGCCCTGGACGAGGCCCAGGTTCCCAACGAGCGTGTCGGGAGGTCGGGTCTGCCGGGACCCGATGCGGTGGCCCTCGTCGATCCCGAAGGGGTGAAGGGCCTGGAGTTCGACGCGGTCCTGGTACTGGAACCAGCGGCGATTGTTTCCACCACCAACGGACTGCGGCGGCTCTATGTCAGTCTGACCCGAGCCGTGCAACACTTGGTCATCGTGCACAGCCTCGACTTGCCGCCTTCCCTCGACTTGCCGCCTTCCCTCGACCTGCCGTCGATCGATGATGCGATCGATGGCCAGGGGTCGGTCTGATGCTGGGTTTCCTCCACACCTCGCCCCTTCACGTCGCTGTCTTCGAGGATCTGGTGGCCGAGCTGGCACCAGGCTCGTCCACGGTGACCGTGGTGTCCGAAGCGTTGCTCGAACGAGCCCGCGCCTTCGGCCCCGATCATGCCGAGGTCCGGGCCGGGCTGGGGTTCCGGCTCGGCGAGCTGTCGACGGCTGGGGCCTCGATCGTGGTGTGCACCTGTTCGAGCCTTGGCGCCGCAGCCGAGGATCTCGGCAAGCGGGTGGGACTGCACGTGGTGCGCGTCGATCGTGCCATGGCCGAGGCGGCGGTGGCCTACGGCGGGCCCATCGTGGTGTTGGCTGCGTTGGAGGCTGCCCTGGTCTCCACACAGGAGCTCTTGGCCCAGGTGGCCGATCGTCGTCGACCGACGATCGTGGGTCGGCTGGTCGATGGTGCATGGGACCTCTATCGAAGCGGCGACATCGATGGCTATCACCGGCGGATCGCCGAGGAGATCACGACCGAGGCCTCCCATGCCGAGGTGCTCGTCCTGGGGCAGGCGTCCATGGCGCCGGCGGCCGAACTGGTCAGGTTGGACCTACCCGTCCTGACCAGCCCTCGTCTCGCCGTCGAGGCCGGTCTGGCCATCGTCAACGCCCCGGAGTGAGATTCAGACCGAGCGTTCGTGCTGGGAGGTCCGGTCGTGATCGCTGAAGGTCTTGGAGGTCATCCGGCTCCGCAGCCACAAACTGATCGGCCATGACGCCCGGCCGGTGGCGGCCCGGAACCTTCTGGCATCGAGCGGCTGGCTGGTGAACACGTGCAGGTCGTTGTTGGAGTACAGCCGGACCGACAGACGCCGGGCAATCTCCTCCAGGGTCGGACGTTGGTAGAAGCTGATGTGCTGACCGGTCTCGGGAACGTAGTACCACCAGTCGTCGGGACGGGGAGCTGGCCCCTGGAAGAGCTCGGTGGACAGGATGACCGTGTGGTTGGTGGTCGTATCCAGCGCGTCCGACAGGAACGAGATCGGATCCTCGACGTGTTCCAGGACCTCGAACGCCGTGACCGCCGCCGGGATGCAGGGCATCGACTCCCGTTCGAATCCAGCGGCGAAGAGGTTCTGGCAGTAGTCGTCGTGCCAGTAGAAGTCGAACCCTGCGTCGCGCATCATCCGGGTCAACAACCCGTACCCACCGGCGGAGTCGAGGTAGACGGCCTCCGGGTCGAAGCAGAGGTGGATGAGGGCCGAGAGTTTGCGGGCGATGGAGGCGTTGCGCACGAGGATGCCGGTGTCCTCGGTGGCGATGGGCGAACTGTAGGCCTCGTCCAACCAGTGGGGCGTCTCGGTCTGCAACAGGCCACAGTTCGGGCACTGGAAATAGGTGACCTCGTGACGGTGCAGTACCTGTTGGGTGAACCGAGCCGTCATGGCACTGGCGCACACCGGGCAGATCTTGTGATCGAGATCCATGTGCTCTCTGTCGGCGCCTGCGCCCCCGATTGAAGTGGCCCCGCCAGGTGGCGACCGGGCCGGGTGCATTGCCGGAAGGGTTCACGGCTCGATCCTCGGGTCCGATAGGAACGGGCCCTGTACTTCCGCTGTTCGAGGTCCCTCGTGAAGATCGTCATCAATGCGCTCTTGGAAGGTGGCCGAGCCGGCGGTGTGCAGAACGGCATCGTCGTCCTTGCTCGGGCGCTGTCCTCGGTCGATCTCGGTGACCACCAGGTCGGCTTCCTGACCCTCGAGGGCCATGACGACTGGCTGCGCAGCAACGTCGGATCCTCTGATCTGGTGACCCACCCCATCGAACGAGGCGCGACCCGCACCACGGCCAACCAACTTCGTCGTTGG
The DNA here is from genome assembly GCA_937890445.1 of uncultured Acidimicrobiia bacterium. Taxonomy (GTDB): domain Bacteria; phylum Actinomycetota; class Acidimicrobiia; order Acidimicrobiales; family SZUA-35; genus JAHECQ01. The sequence goes on from CALACD010000239.1 coordinate 10,530, forward strand.
CGGGCAGGGCGCCAGATCGAACAGGGTGCCATCTGGCTCCGCGACGTCGTCGGCCGACCCGAGTCCGGTACCGGACACTTCGAGGCCCTGGGGGCCGATGTTGCGCACTTCCCGTATCAGCGGGCCGAACTCTCGACCGTGCCGACGGTCTATCAGCCGTGGGATCTGCAGCATCGGCATCTGCCCCACCTGTTCTCGAAAGCGTCGGCCCGCTACCGCGACCGCCTCTATCGGGCCTACTGCCAGGCGGCCGCCGTGGTTGTGGTGCCCACCGGGTTCGTACGAGACGACGTGATCGCCAGTTACGGCCTGGAGCCGAACAAGGTGGTGGTCATCGCGCCGTATGTGGCAACGGCTGCGACCGGCATGGCCGACGCACGGTCGGCCGGTTCTGTGTCGGCCGGTTCTGTGT
>CALACD010000240.1 GCA_937890445.1 uncultured Acidimicrobiia bacterium
TCTCCGCCGAAACATGCAGTTCGAGACCCGCGTCACCTCCGCGCACTTCGACGAGACCTCGGATCGGTGGCACGTGACCACCGACCAAGGTGAGGAGTATGTCTGCCGCTTCCTGATCACGGGTATCGGCTGTCTGTCGACCGGCCAGATCCCGAACTTCCCGGGTCGGGACACCTTCATGGGCGAGGCCTATCACACGGGTTCTTGGCCCCATGAAGGCGTCGACTTCACCGGCAAACGAGTGGCCGTGATCGGCACCGGTTCGAGCGGCGTCCAGTCGATTCCCGTCATCGCTCGCCAGGCCGAGCATCTGACCGTCTTCCAGCGCACGCCCCAGTACATGATCCCGGCCCGCCATGGCAACGTCGACAAAGCCGTCCTCGACGAGATCAAGGCCGACTACGACGCCATCTACGAGAAGGCTCGATGGTCGGTGGGCGGCTTCCCCTACGACGTCGCGGACCGTTCTGCTCTCGACTACGACGACGAGGCCCGTTCCGAGATCTTCGAACAGGGCTGGCAGGCTGGCGGATTCCGGTTCACGTTCTCGTCGTTCTCGGACCTCCGAACGAATTTGCAGGCCAGTGAGGCCGCAGCCGAGTTCATCCGGAACAAGATCCGCGCCACGGTCACCGATGCGGAGGTGGCCGAGAAGTTGGTCCCGAAGGATCACCCGTTCGGCTCCAAGCGCGTCCTGATCGACACCGACTACTTCGAGACGTACAACAGGGACAACGTGACCCTGGTCGATCTGAACGCCGCTCCCCTGGTCGAGATCACCGAGAACGGGATACGCACCGAAGACGGACACCACGAGGTGGACGTCATCGTCTATGCCACCGGTTTCGATGCCATGACCGGATCGTTCAACCGGATGGACATCCGGGGACGCGACGGCGTGCGACTGAAGGACAAGTGGGCGGCCGGTCCCGTGACCTATCTGGGGCTGACCGTGGCCGGCTTCCCCAACATGTTCATGATCACGGGCCCGGGGTCGCCATCGGTGTTGACGAACATGCCGATCGCCATCGAACAACACGTCGACCTGGTGGCTCGGACCATCGAACACCTCGATGGCAATGATCTGGATCTGATCGAGGCCGATCCCGATGCCGAAGCAGCATGGGTGGAGCATGTCAACGAACTGGCAGCACCGACGCTGTTCATGCACGCAGACTCCTGGTACCTAGGCGCGAACGTTCCGGGCAAGCCCAGAGTGTTCATGCCCTACTGCGGCGGCATCGGCACCTACCGAGCCCACTGCGACGACGTCGTCACCGACGGCTACCGGGGCTTCGTGCTGTCCCGATCGACCGTCGACGCCTGAGGCCGGTTCCGGCCCGAGCGACATCGAAACTCGATCCTCCCGATCCCGAGCAGGAGAACAACACCGTGCGCTCAGCAGCGTGGTTCAACGATCCTTCCGACCCTGGCATGACCGCGCTCTACCTCGAGCGGTATCTCAACTTCGGTCTCACTCGCCACGAACTCCAGTCGGGGAAACCGATCATCGGGATCGCACAGACCGGCTCGGACCTGTCACCCTGCAACCGCCACCACCTGGAACTGGCCAAGCGAGTTCGTGAGGGCGTCCGCGAAGCAGGAGGCATCTGCTTCGAGTTCCCGGTCCATCCCATCCAGGAGACCGGGAAACGACCGACCGCGTCGCTCGATCGCAACCTTGCCTACCTCGGGTTGGTCGAGCTGCTCCACGGCTATCCGCTCGATGGTGTGGTGCTGACCATCGGCTGCGACAAGACGACCCCCGCGTGTCTGATGGCAGCCGCGACCGTGAACATCCCCGCCATCGCGTTGTCGGTCGGGCCCATGCTGAACGGCTGGCACGAAGGGCAACGAACCGGCTCGGGCACGATCGTGTGGAAGGCGCGAGAACTCCGGGCCGAGGGCCGCATCGACGACGAAGGGTTCCTCGACCTGGTTGCCTCGTCGGCTCCCAGCACCGGTTACTGCAACACGATGGGAACGGCCACCACCATGAACTCCCTGGCCGAGGCCCTCGGCATGCAGCTACCCGGCTCGGCCTCCATTCCGGCCCCGTACCGTGAGCGGGCACAGATGGCGTACGAGACCGGTCGGCGCATCGTCGACATGGTTCACGAGGATCTCCGCCCCTCCGACGTCATGACGAGAGAGGCGTTCGAGAACGCCATCGTCGTCAACTCGGCCATCGGCGGCTCGACCAACGCCCCCATCCATCTCAACGCGATCGCTCGCCACCTGGGTGTTCCCTTGAACAACGATGACTGGCAGCGGGTGGGTCACCACATCCCCCTCCTCGTCAACCTTCAGCCAGCGGGTGACTACCTGGGCGAGGACTACCACCACGCCGGTGGCGTTCCTGCCGTCATCGCCGAGTTGATGCGACACCGTCTGCTCCCCCATCCCGATGCCCGAACCGTGAACGGCGCCTCCATCGGAGCCAATTGTTCCGACGCAGTCATTCACGACACCGACGTCATCCGTACCGTCGACGATCCTCTCGTGGATGCCGCCGGCTTCGTGCACCTGTCAGGAAACCTCTTCGACAGCGCGATCATGAAGACGAGCGTCATTTCCGAGGAGTTCCGGCGGCGCTACCTCTCCGATCCCGACCATCCTGACGCCTGGGAGGGAACGGCCGTCGTGTTCGAGGGACCGGAGGATTATCACGAGCGCATCGAAGATCCAGCCCTCGGTGTCACCGCCGAGTCGATGCTGATCGTGCGAGGAGCAGGGCCCATCGGCTATCCGGGGGGAGCCGAAGTGGTCAACATGCAGCCACCGGCCTCACTTCTCCTCGAAGGCGTCCACTCGCTCCCCTGCATCGGTGACGGACGCCAATCCGGCACTTCCGGCTCGCCTTCGATCCTCAATGCATCACCCGAGGCGGCAGCCGGCGGTGGACTCGCCCTTTTGCAGTCCGGCGACCGGATCCGTATCGATCTTCGAGCCGGGACGGCCAACATGCTCGTCGATGACGAGGAGTTGACGCGTCGAGCTGCCGCGCTGGAGGCCGCTGGTGGTTTCGCCTATCCCGAGAGTCAGACGCCGTGGCAGGAGATCCAACGCTCCATGGTCGGCCAGTTCGATGAGGGCATGGTGCTGAACCCGGCCGTCAAGTACCAGGACATCGCTCGGACCAGAGGCATGCCCCGAAACAACCACTAGCGGCACCCTTTGTTTCGAGCGTGCAAACAGTCGATGAGCGCAACGGCTCGCGCTTGCAAACCGGTCCGGTAGCCCGGACAATGTTTCCCATGGGATGGTGTGCATGACCCTGTTGATCAAAGGTGGCACCGTGGTGTCCTCGACGGGCGCCTCGTTGGCCGAGGTCCTGGTCGATGGCGAGACCATCGTTGCGGTGCTGAGTCCCGGATGCGACGCCGCGATCGCAGCCGAGGGCGGAGCGACCCGAGTCATCGATGCGACGGACCGCTATGTCATCCCGGGTGGTGTCGACGTCCACACCCACATGTCCTTCCCCTTCGGCGGGACCTTTGCCTCGGACACCTTCGAGACCGGCACCCGTGCCGCGGCGTGGGGAGGCACGACCACGATCGTGGACTTCGCCACCCAGGCCTACGGGAAGAACGTGCGGGAGTGTTTCGATGCCCGCCTGGCCGAGGCCCAAGGGGAATGTGCGATCGACTATGGCCTGCACATGATCATCGGTGACGTGCAGGACGATGCGTTGAAGGAGATGGACCGCCTGGTGGACGAGGGTGTGTCCAGCTTCAAGCTGTTCATGGCCTATCCCGGTGTCTTCCTCTCCGATGATGGGCAGATCCTACGGGCGATGCAACAGGCCGCCGGCAACGGTGGCCTGTTGATGATGCACGCCGAGAACGGCCTGGCCATCGATGTCCTGGCCGCCCAGGCCGTCGAGCGCGGCGACTCGGGGCCGGTTCATCACGGCTATGTTCGCCGTGCCGAGTTCGAGAGCGAGGCCACGCACCGTGCCATCCAGCTGGCCAAGGTCGGTGCCGCTCCGCTCTACATCGTCCACCTCTCGGCGTCGGAAGCCTTGGAGCAGGTGGCCATCGCCAGGAACAAGGGCATGAACGTCTTCGCCGAGACGTGCCCCCAGTATCTGTACTTCAACCTCGAGGATCAGCTGGACCAACCAGGTTTCGAAGGTGCCAAGTACGTCTGCTCGACACCACTGCGAACCAAGCACGAGCACCATCAGGCCGACCTCTGGACGGGGTTGCGCACCAATGATCTCAGCGTGGTCTCGACCGATCACTGCCCCTTCTGCATGAAGGAGCAGAAGGAGATGGGTCTCGATGACTTCCGAGCCATTCCCAATGGTTTCGGCGGCGTGGAGCACCGCATCGACATGATCTATCAGGGTGTCACCCAGGGCGAGATCAGCCTGGCCCGCTGGGTCGAGCTGTGTGCGACGACACCGGCTCGGATGATGGGGCTGTACCCCCGCAAGGGTGTACTCCAACCCGGATCGGATGCCGACATCGTCCTCTACAACCCCAACCATCCGTGGACGATCAGTGTCGACAATCACCACATGAACATCGACTACTCGGCCTACGAGGGCGTCACCGTGCCCGGGAAGGTCGAAACCGTGCTCTCCCGGGGCCGGGTCATCGTCGAGGGCGGACAGTACCTGGGCCGCAAGGGCGACGGACAGTTCATCCGTCGCGGCCTGAGCAGCTATCTCATCTGAGGGTTCTCCCTCCGGAAAGGTATTCGTGGATTTTGGCGTCGTTCTCCAAACCGATCCCCCCGCATGGCGAGTGGTCGATCTCGCGGTCAGGGCCGAGACACTCGGATTCCGCTACGGCTGGACGTTCGACAGCCACGTGCTGTGGCAGGAGCCGTACGTGATCTACTCCCAGATGTTGTCGGCCACGAAACGCATGATCGTGGGTCCCATGGTCACCAACCCGGGGACTCGTGACTGGACGGTGACGGCCTCCCACTTCGCCACCCTGAACGACATGTTCGGCAATCGGACCGTGTGCGGGATCGGTCGAGGGGACTCGGCCATGCGGGTGCTCGGTCACGAACCCACGAGCCTGGCCACGCTCAGCGAGTCGATGCACGTCATCAAGGAGCTGGCCGAGGGTCGCGAGGTCACCTACAACGGCACGCAACAGCGGTTCCCGTGGGCCAACGAATCGAAGCTCGACGTGTGGATGGCGGCCTATGGGCCCCGAGCACTGCGGCTCTGTGGTCGCGAAACCGACGGGTTCATCCTGCAACTGGCCGACCTGAGCCTTGCCGAATGGATGATCGGAGCGGTTCGCAGCGCGGCCGAGGAGGCGGGCCGCGATCCCGACGAGCTCAGCATCTGTGTCGCCGCCCCGGCCTACGTCGGCGACGACCTCGACCATCAGCGTGATCAGTGCCGTTGGTTCGGGGGCATGGTCGGCAACCATGTCGCCGACCTCGTGGCTCGCTACGGCGGGGATGGCAGCGCGGTGCCGGCGCAGCTGACCGACTACATCGCAGGGCGCGAAAGCTATGACTACGGCGAGCACGGCAGAGCCGGCAACCGTCATACCGAGTTCGTGCCCGACGAGATCGTGGACCGCTTCTGTCTGCTCGGACCCGAAGAAGCCCACATCGAACGCTTGCGAGCCCTCGAAGCCTTGGGCGTCGACCAGTTCGCCATCTATCTCATGCACGACCAGAAGGACGAGACCCTCAACGCCTACGGTCAGCGCATCATCCCCGCGCTGCAGTAACGCGACGCTCAGATGCCGAATCCCTGGTCGTCGAGGCCGAGCAGGATGCGGCCGGTGACCTCCATCACCGATTCCGACACCATCATGTGCTGGGACGCCACGTGGACATCGCGAAAGTGCCTCTGCAGGCTCGAAGTCTCGTAGACCGAGGTGCCTCCGACGATCGTGTACATCCGGTCGATGACCCGAACTGCGGTGCCGACGGCATGATTGTTGGCGGCCCGGAGGATCCGCCGCTGATCCAACGTGGACGGCTTGGTCTGGGCGTGATCCCAAGCCTGCTCGATCACGTGATGGAGCCAATGTCGGGCCGCCGACACCTCGGTATCGGCCCGAGCGACATCGAGGTGGACCGACGGCCGGTGGGCCAGGGTCCGGCGGCTTCCCTGCGGGGTCTTCTCCTGGACCACCGACAGCACCTCGTCCAGGGCGGCGCGGGCCATCCCCAGACAGATGGCCCCGATCGGGATGCCG
>CALACD010000241.1 GCA_937890445.1 uncultured Acidimicrobiia bacterium
CAGATCGACCGCAGGAACTCCCGCCGGCGGTCCGTCGGTCCACCGAAGGTTGACCCCGAACCCGGTGACCACCGTCAGCCCCGACCGCCCCGAGGTTGCCTCGGTCAGGATTCCTGCCAGCTTTCGTTCATCTGTGGTCAACACGTCATTGGGCCACTTCAGCCCTACCTCGACGTCGGCGATGGCCCGAAGACCATCAGCGATCGCCAGCCCCGTCAACAGCGGCACCAGGGGGGCCCAGTCCGGGGCCGGACGGAGCAGAACCGACGTCAGGAGTGAGGCGCCGGGTTGATCCAGCCAGATCCGGCCTTGGCGACCTCGACCCGCCGTCTGGTGATCGGTCACCAGCACCGCTCCTTCTTCGATCGGCTGATTCTGCGACGCGGCATCGGCTGCTCGATCCAACAGGTCCCGGTTCGTCGATCCGGTCTCCGACACCAAACGGATCACCGAGAAGCGCGTCGTGGGAGGTCCGGGAAAATCCCTTTGTGTCAACATTTCGGCCTACCATACGCCCGTGTTCACTCAGCCTTCACTCCCCAAACCATCGTTCGACAAGGTCCTCGTGGCCAACCGTGGCGAGATTGCCGTTCGCGTCATTCGCGCCTGCCAGGAATTGGGGATCGGAACGGTGGCCGTCTATTCCGAACTCGACCGCGACGCGCTGCATGTGCGACTCGCCGACGAAGCCTTCGCTCTGGGTGGACAAACAGCGGCCGAGAGCTACCTCAACACCGAGGCCATCCTCGGCGCCATCGAGGCTTCCGGCGCACAAGCCGTCCACCCCGGCTACGGCTTCTTCTCCGAGAACGCCGACTTCGCACGCGCCATCACCGAGCGAGGCATCACCTTCATCGGACCTCCGCCGGCCGCCATCGAGGTCATGGGCGACAAGATCAGTGCCCGCGACGCGGCCGAGAAGGTCGGCGTGCACGGGGTCCCTGGCATCACCGAATTCCTGACCAGCCCGGAAGAGATCGTGGCGTTCGGCAACAGCGCCGGTTGGCCGATCGCCATCAAGGCGGCCTTCGGAGGTGGCGGCCGAGGCATGAAGGTGGTGACGTCGCCCGACGAGGCCGCCAGTCAGCTCGAATCAGCCCAGCGAGAGGCGCTCGCCTATTTCGGCCGCGACGAGTGCTACGTCGAGCGCTATCTGACCAAACCCCGCCACATCGAGATCCAGGTCCTGTGCGACGGGCACGGCAATGGTGTCTACCTGGGACAACGTGACTGTTCCGCCCAACGCCGACACCAGAAGCTCATCGAGGAGGCTCCGGCCCCTGATCTGCCCGCCGACATCGCCAAGGCCATGGGCGAGGACGCGGTCAAGGTTGCGTTGGGATGTGATTACACCAACGCCGGCACCGTCGAGTTCCTCTACGAGGACGGCGCCTATTTCTACCTCGAGATGAACACCCGCCTACAGGTCGAGCACCCCGTCACCGAATTGGTCACCGGCCTCGACCTGGTCGCCCTCCAGTTGCACGTCGCCGATGGCGGTGAGCTGCCCTTCGGTCAGGACGACATCGAACTGTCGGGACACGCCATTGAAGTGCGCATCAATGCCGAGGATCCCACCGGTGGCGCTTTTCTTCCCTCGCCGGGCCCGATCACCAAGCTGCGGGTGCCGTCGGGTTTCGGTGTGCGATGGGATGGCGGCTACGAGGCCGGCGATGAGATCAGCCAGTACTACGACAATCTGGTGGGCAAACTCATCTGCTGGGGCAACGATCGACCAACCGCCATTGCCCGCACGCTGCGCGCCCTGCGCGAGTTCGAGATCGAAGGGATCAAGACCACGATTCCGGCCGACATCGCCATCCTGGCCGACCCCGTCTTCCAAGCCTGCGAGCACTCGACCAAGTGGGTCGAGGATGGTCTCGATCTGTCGAACATCGCCGCCGACACCCCCGCCCCCGAGGACGGTGCCGAGCCGAAGATTCGACGGGACATCGACGTCGAGGTCAACGGCAAACGCTTCGCGGTGTCGATGTGGGTCCCGGAGTCGGCGGGCATGATGGCCACGGGCGGAGCCAAGAAGCCGAAGCGCCGCACGAGCGCAGGTGGCGCCGGCGGTGGAAGTGGATCGGGCGACGTCACGGTTCCCATGCAGGGAACCATCATCAAGATCTCCGTCGAGGTCGGTCAGCAGGTCGAGGTCGGTGACACCATCGTGGTGCTGGAGGCCATGAAGATGGAGAACAACGTCGGCGCCGAGAAGGCGGGCACGATCACCGAGATCAAGGTTGCGACCGGCGATTCGGTCAGTGGCGGCGACGTCGTGGCCAAGATCGAATAGCTCCGACGGAACCGGTCGCTGGTCGGGCCCGGCGACAGCCGAACCAGGCAGGGTCGGTCAATCCGGGTCGGCCAATCGCACGACCTGATCGACCCGTGAGCTCATCACTGCCAACAGATCAGTCAGTGGGCCCGTCTCTCCCACGGGCCCCGGGGCCCCGACCACGAGGTCGGCGCATCCCAACTCGTCCAGCATGCTCACCGTCTGCTCGACGATGTCACCACGTCGCACCACGACCCGGACCGGTAGATCATCAGCGCCGATCTGCCGACGGACCAGGTAGACCTGGGCTTCCAGGAGCCACTCCAGTTCCTCGGCCACGATGATCATGACGTGGTCCTCGACATCGGCGAACGAGGCATCATCGAGAACTGCGAGATGGACGAAAGCCCCGTTGTTCTCCACTGCGTGGCGGGTGGCCTGCCGAAGAGTGGCCGATCGACAGGTCCCGCTCCACGTCAGATAGAGGGTCTGGAGTACGACCTCTCGGCGATCATCGACACCGGTCATCGGGCCCCGCCCTCTCGTCGACCATCACCGTCAGGAGAACGTTCGAGTTCCCAGCGCTGTGAGAGCAGATCGAGTCCGGCCAACCGGGTCTCCACCTCGATCGACAAGGCATCAGCCACATCCTGATCGACCAGCCCGATCCGGACCACGTCGGCCAATGCCCCCAGCTCTGCAGTGAGTGCCTCGCGCCGCGCTTGGGCCAACATGGCGAACTCGAGTTCGGGGTGCCGACCGAAGTGCTCGCTGAGCGACGACGACTGTCGCCCGATTCGGCGCTGGTACGTCTGACCGACGGCGTCGGCCAGATCGGTGGACAGCACGCCATCAGCCCCCAGCCGCCCCATTTCGCCCTGTCCGGAACGGGCCATGTAGACCCGGGCCTGGAGTTCCTGCTGCAGCAGGGCCGTGCGACCCCGGCCCGAGAGACCGAGCCGGCCGATGAGCGGGGCCATGGTCGTGCCCTGCACCAACAACGTGAACAACACGACGCCGAACGTCATGACCCGAATGGTCTCTGCCGTCTCGAACCCGACCATCTCGGCCGTCACCGTCAACGCCAGAGCCAGCGAGATCGCACCTCTCAACCCTCCCCAGAACCTCACATGCTGATAGTCCCACGGCACTCGGTCACCGAGGCCCAGTGTCTGGCTCAACCCACCGAGTCCGTAGACGATGATCGCTCGAACGACCAGCACGACGGCCACGGCCAGCAGCACCTCGAACGCGTGATCGACCAGCTCACCGACACGAACACTCAGGCCGATCAGGAGGAACACCGACGCGTTCACGAGCCAGCTGAGCAGTTCCCAAGCGTGCTCGAGGGCGAGCCGAGTGCTGGGTGATGTGTTCTTCAGACCCACGGTGCCGACCATCAGCCCGGCCGCCACCACGGCCAGAATGCCGGAGAAGTGCAAGGACGGCCGATCGATCATGATGCCGAACTCCTCGGCAGCGAGAAACGATCCGTAGGCCAGCGCCAACGTCGTACTGGTCTCGATGAGCGGATCATCGAGACGAGACAGGATGAGTTCCCCGACGACGTACCCGAGCACGATCCCGACAGCCAGACCGCCTGCGGAAACGACCACGAAGTCGACAACGGCACCGGTTGCCGAGAAGGAACCTCCCTCGGCGACGCTGATGGCCAGCCCGAAGGCAACGACGGCGACGGCGTCATTGAACAGCGATTCGCCTTCGACCAGGACCGACAGCCGCTTCGGTGTCCCGAGAGTCTTGAAGAAGGCGATGACGGCCACCGGATCGGTGGCCGAGATGAGGGCACCGAAGGCAAACGCAGCCGGCCATTCGAAGCCGAGGGCGTTGTGCACGACGAACGCCACCGCCAAGGTGCCGAGTGCCGTACCGAGCAGGGCAGCGTTCATCACCGACCACAGGTCGGCTCGCAGGTTGGCCCAGGGCAGGTGCAGCGTCGCCTCGAACAACAGGGGCGGCACCAACAAGGCCAGGATCAGATCGGGCGAGACCTCCACCGCGACCACGTCCCCCAGCAGCGTGGCTGCGAATCCGGCGATGACGAGTGCGACGGTGAAGGGAAAGCGGAGCCGACTGGCCGCCACGGCGACGCCGGCCGCGATTGCCAACAGCACCACGGCGGCTATCTCGGTCCGTAGGAGTGTGCTCGATGCCTCCTCGGCGGCGGCAACGAGCGGGAGGATCACTACTCGGCGGCTTCGCCGAGGACTTCAGCCAGTGCTGGATGCACGAACAGCGATTCGACCAGGTCGGTGACGGTCAAGCTGGCTGTGATGGCCAGTGCCAGGACCGAGATGAGTTCGGCTGCATGGCGACCCACGATGGACCCGCCCAACACCACACCGGTGGCAGGATCGCTGACGATCTTGACGAACCCACGGCTGTCGTTGTTGATGAGCGCCTTGGCCGAGACCGAGAACGGAACCTTGGTGACCCGAATCTTGCGGCCTTCAGCGAAGGCATCGGCCTCGGCCAGGCCGACGTCCGCGATCTCGGGGTCGGTGAAGATGGCCGACGCTGCCTTGTCGTAATCCAGATGGCGGTGCCGTCCCGCATGCAGACCCATGGCGTGCTCGGCGATCTTCCGACCCTGCGTCGACGCCACCGAGGACAGGGGAAGCTTTCCCGAGAGATCCCCCGCGACGTAGATGTTCTCCACGTTCGATCGACTGTTGTGATCGACCTTCACATAGCCCCACTCGTGCTCGATACCAGCCTCGTCCAACCCCAGGCCCTCGGAGTTGGGCACGGAACCGATGGCCAGCAGTGCATGGGATCCTTCGGCCACCCGCCCGTCGTCGCAGCTGACCCGCACCACACCGTCGCTCGAGGTGATCGACTCTGCCCTCGCTCCCATCAGCAACTTGACCCCCTGATGGAGAAAACTCTGCTCCAGCACCGCGGCGACCTCGGGGTCCTTGTCCGGCAGGACCTGTTGCCGACTGACGATCAGGGTGACCTCGGAACCGAACGATTTGAACATGTGAACGAACTCGACACCGGTCACTCCGGAACCGATCACGATGAGACGCTCTGGTAGTTCCGGCGGCGGGTAGGCGTGGCGGGTCGTCAGGACGCGCTGGCCGTCGATGGGGGCCCAGTCCGGGATGCGAGGTCGACTTCCGGTCGCCAGCACGATCACGTCGGCCTCGAGCTCGGACGACTTGCCGTCGTTGTGGGAGACCGCAACCGAGTTCGGACCGGTCATGGTGCCCATGCCCTCGATGATCCTGACTCCCTGGCTCAGCAGCAGACTGGTGACCGAATGCTCGAGCTTCTGTTCGATCTCGAGGATCCGCTCTCGGAGAGCATCGAAATCGAGGCTGACCTCGACCTTGGCCAGCCCCATCTCCTGGGCGTGCTTCATCAACGCCATGGCGCCACCGGTGGCGATCATTGCCTTGGACGGAATGCAATCCAACAGATGGGCGGCGCCTCCGACGATGTCCTTCTCGATCAGGGTGACGTGGGCCCCCAGACGAGCAGCATGGGTGGCGCAGGTGGTGCCGCCTGGGCCACCACCGATGATCACGAATCGCTTCTCCTGACCTGGCATGTACAGAGGGTACCGGCCTGGCCGACTACCGTCGGGTACCTGTGATCACGATCGCCATCGACGTGTCGAACACACTCGGGAGTTCCCGCCGCAGCGGACTGCAGCGACTCTGCCTACGGGTCGCCGTGGAACTGTCGGCGAACCCCGGAGTCGATCTGGTGCTCCTGGATGGACGAACCGGCACACTGCGCACGCTGTCAACGGCTCGGGTCGGTCGGCTGTCCACCCATTTCGAACGTCCCGTCGCCGGCAACCGATGGTCGGCGACCACCCGGCGGGTGCAACAGCGATCGGCTCGGTCGGTGCCGCGGGGGGTTGCCTGGACACCACAGGGCGGCTGGCTGGTCGACCTCGATCCGGCGTGGCACGCTCCGATCCCTCGCACGGAACTGCTCGGATCGGTGCAGGCCGAGGGGACGAACACGGCGGCCGTCGTGCCAGATCTGCTTCCCGTCCACCATCCGGAGTGGTTTCCTCCGGAGTCCGTCCGTCGTTTCACCAGCTGGCTCGTCGCTCACCGGGTCGCGGGATCCCGCTGGATCGCCATCTCCGACGCGACCGCTGATGCGTTGCGCCAGTGGCTGGACGACGACTCCCTGATCTCGGTGCTCCGACTCGGCGTCGACCTGCCAACTCTCCCCCCAGCCGGGTCACCGCCTCTGGACGGCCCAGGTCTGATCCTCGCTGTCGGTACTGTCGAGCCCCGCAAGGGGCACGGATTGTTGTTGGATGCCCTGGACAAGCTCGGCCCCGACGCGCCGGTCGTCGACGTCGTCGGGTCGGCAGGTTGGGCTGCAGATGATCTTCGAGCCCGTCTGCGTCACCACCCGAAGGTTCGTTGGCACACCGAGGTCGCCGACGGCGACCTCGAACAGCTCTGGCGGACCACTGGCTTGCTCGTTCAACCAACTTCGGGAGAAGGGTTCGGACTGCCCGTCGCCGAGGCTCTGGCTCGAGGGATTCCCGTGATGGCAACCGATCTGCCCGTCCTGGCCGAGGCGTCACAGCGCTGCGCCCGTCTGGTGGCGCCCACGGTCGATGCCTGGGCCGAGGTGCTGTCCCGATTCGCCGACGACGCGACGTTCCGCCAGGGCGAACGACGGCGGGCTCAGGCCTTCGTTCCATGGTCGTGGGCCGACACCGCCGACGATCTCATCGCAGCCTTGGACACCCCCGGTCCGTGACGGACCTGCACTACGATCACCGTGTGCAGATCGTCTACCTCTCGAATCGCCCCGAGGTACTGCACGGCACCGTTGCCGCGGTGCAGCGATGGATGCCCTGGATCAGCTCGATTCTGATCTCGGCTCCCGGCGGCACCGACTTCGGTACGTTCGATCTCCCCACCACCGTGGTCGACGATGCCGCCATCACCGGGTCGACACCACGCGAGCTCCGAGCGATGGACCACGTCACTCGCAACGTCACCCTGCGCCGAGCACTGCTGGAACAGGGACTGTTGGCCGACGAGTTCATCCTGAGCGATGACGATTACCGCCCGATCGTGGAGGTAGGAATCAGCGACTACGTGCATGCCGACGGACGACACCAGGGATACTGGTTCTATGAGTTGGAACGGTGGCCGGGCCGAGAAACCGACTACGACCGGGCCCAGATTCGCACGCTGGCCGCACTCCGGCTGCTCGGGACCCCCACCTTGGCCTACGGCGCCCACATGCCCCAGATCATGCGGGCCGACTGGCTGGCCGAGGCCTTCGCCGCCGCTGACGACGTGGGCGCCGGACCTCTGATCGACGAGTGGTCGCTCTATTTCAATCTCGCTGCCATCCGCCATCCCGATCAGTTGGCACCGCCCCGACCGTTCCGAACGTTGGCCTGGCCCCAGTGGCCACACCAATGGCCACATCGTGTGGCCCCGCATCCCATTCGCTTCGAGAACCACTACCCGAGCCACGAGCAACCCGGCGGCCTGTTCCATGGACTCCCTCCGATCACCGCACCTGGTGGAGCGCTGGCCCGAGTCGAGGCATGGCGATCGGCCGAACTGGCCATCGGTGAACTCCGCTTCGACCCCACGTGGAACGACCCCTGGACCCGGGGAAGCGCGCCGCGACGTCGGGCCGCAACGTTGTTGCGAGGAGCCAAGAAGGCCCGGAAGTACATCGGTCTGGATCGATGACGGCGGTGCCGTCGCTGGAGAGACTGCGCGGGCAGAACTCCTTCGGCCAACGAATCGTTCGTCGTGCCCGCCACGAGCTGGCTCGAACCGAACCCGTGGTGAGGGCGATCCGGGCCGATCCTCGCAGTCGACGCACGCGACGAAGGATCGAGGAACTCCGGATGGCATCCCGGGCCCGCTTCCGATCTCCCGACGAGGTGCTCGACCGGATCGTGGCCGAAGCGCTGAGCTCGGGCCAGCGCAGCCGCCGCGACTCGGGCCGGGCCCATCGGGATTCGAGCCGGTGACGAATCGTCGTGACATCACGGTCGCCGTGGTCGCTCCCCGTCCGGTGCCGTACCAACGGGGCGGCGCCGAGCGTCACTGGGATGCCCTGACCCTGGCGTTGAACGAAGCCGGATTCGAGGCCCGTCTCGTCGCCATCGATGCACCGGAGTCGACGTTGCTCGAGGTGCTCACCTCGTATCGCACCTTTCTCGAACTGGACCTCTCGGCCTTCGATGTCGTGATCTCGGGAAAGTACCCGTCGTGGATGGTCCGCCACCCCCGCCACCTCCGCCACCTCAACCATCCGCTTCGCGGTCTCTACGAGCGCTACCCGACGCACCTTCGCGAACCGTCGCCGGCCACGATGAACGAGGTCCGACGCCAGCTCGACGCGGGCGGTGCTCCGGGTCTCCTCGACTGGGCCATCGACGTCGTGACGCTCCATCCGGGCCATCACCCCTTCCCTGGTCCCCTGGCCAGAGCTGTGATCCAGGCGCTGGATGCCGACGCGGCTCGACACATCACCACCCAGGCCGTGGTGTCCGAACATGTCGCAGCCCGCCCCGGGTACCTGCCTCCCGAGGCCGACGTCGCCGTCATTGCACCGTTGACCGACCTGGTCGGGACCTCGTCGGGCCCCGATCCTGGGGCTGGAACCGATCGCACAACGACATCCGAGGTCACCCCCGGCCGTCACTTCCTGGCCTTCGGGCGCTTGACCCCGATCAAGCGGCTCGACCTGACCATCGAGGCCTTTGCTGCCTCGGATGCAACCGAGCTTCGCATCGCGGGCGCCGGGCCAGAGGAGAGCCGACTACGGGCTCTGGCCCGAGCAACGCCCGGGGTACACCTGCTCGGCCACTGCGATGACGCCGAGCTCGCCCGCCAGATCGCCACGGCTCGTGCCATCATCGCCACCCCGGCCGACGAGGACTACGGCCTCGTGGCCGCCGAGGCAATGGCCACCGGCAGGCCCGTCATCACGACCACCGACAGCGGCGGTGTGGCCGAACAGGTGGAACATCGTGTGAACGGTCTCGTGACCGCTCCCCTCGCCCGTTCGATCGGCCGTGCCATCGACCAGCTGGATCGAGATCCGATGTTGGCCGACCGCCTGGGACGAGCAGGTCGAGAACTCAGCGACACCCGGACTTGGGATCCCTTGATCCGCCTGGTCGACGACCTGTCGACCCCCGCGTCGGCGCGGCCACGGATCCTCGTGCTGTCGACGTTTCCCGCCCATCCGGTACAGGGCGGAGGCGCTCGTCGTCTCCGTTCGACGGCGGCTGCGCTGCAGCCCAGTGCCGACGTCACGGTGATGACGTTGACCAACAACGCACCCGGTGTCCGCCGCCGCATCCTCGACGACGGAGTGGTCCAGATCTCGGTAGGGCGATCACGGGCCCACCTCAGAGCGGATGCCCAGATGGCGGCCCTGGTCGGCCTACCGGTCGATGACATCGCTTCGGACCGCCTGTCCCCATCGACGCCGGCCTGGCAACCGATGTTGACCGGCGAACTCCTTCGTTGTGACGCAGTGGTGCTGGCTCACCCCTTTCTGGTCACCTCGCTCGAGTCGTCGCTGTCGGAGTTGCCGGCCGAACACGTCCGACCCGTCGTGGTCTACGACGCCTACAACGTCGAGACCGATCTGAAGGCGGATCTGCTGGCGGACCGACCCGGACGAGGTCGGCTCGTCGAATGGTGCACGGCGGCCGAAGGGGCAGCGGTGGAACTCGCCGATCTCGTGGCTGCGACGTCGACCCACGATCTCGCTCGGCTGGGCCAACTCTTCGGTAGGACAGAGGGCCTGACAGAGGGGCTGGTGGTGGCGAACGGGGTCGACGACGAGCTTCTGGTCGAGCCGACGACACAGGACCGTCGCCTGGCCCGGCGTCGGCTCCTGACCGACCTCGCTCTCTCACCCGACGACGTTCGACCGATCGCTCTGTTCGTGGGCTCCAATCATCCCCCGAACCACGTTGCCGCCGATCTCCTGGACCGGGTGGCGGCCGAGCACCCCGAGCTCCTCATCGTGCTCGCCGGCGCCCATTCCGACCGGGCCCGCCCTCATGCCCACAGCCTGGGCCGCTTTGCCGACCGGTCGCTGCGACGCGTGTTGTGGGGGGCCGACGTCGCACTGAATCCCGTATCGTCGGGGTCGGGAACGAACCTCAAGCTGGTCGAGGCCCTGGCCGCCGGACTCCCCGTCATCTCGACCACCGTCGGCGCTCGTGGCCTGACCGACCCCGACGCCACCGTCATCCTGGTCGATGGGGACGAACCGTCGTCGATCGCCGAGGCCATCCTGCGGACCGTGGCCGAGATCGAAGCCCGAGATCTCGTCACGATCGAACGAGTGAGCGAACGAGCCGCCATGGGGCGCACGGTTGCCGCCGAGCTGGCCTGGAGCCGCTGCATCAGGCCTCTAGAAGAGGAACTTCGGCGACGGATGGGCGTACAATTGCCCCGTGTCTGATCGTTACGAAACCTGGAAGAGCGCCGCCGAAGCCGAGCTGCGGGGGAAAGATCCCGCCCAGCTCGAGATCGAGACCGCAGAGGGCATCACCATCAAGCCGCTCTACACCGAGGCGGACCTCGGCGATGTCGCCCATCTCGACACCCTGCCGGGCGAGGCTCCCTACGTCCGCGGGCCCCGGACCACCATGTACACCAACCGCCCGTGGACGATCCGCCAGTACGCCGGGTTCTCGACCGCCGAGGAATCGAACGCCTTCTATCGCCGCAATCTGGCCGCCGGCCAGATGGGCTTGTCGGTCGCCTTCGATCTGGCCACCCATCGCGGCTACGACTCCGATCATCCTCGTGTCGTCGGAGACGTGGGCAAGGCCGGTGTCGCCATCGACTCGGTGGAGGACATGAAGATCCTGTTCGACAGCATTCCCCTGGATCAGATGTCGGTGTCGATGACGATGAACGGCGCCGTGTTGCCCATCATGGCCTGCTACATCGTGGCCGGCGAAGAGCAGGGTGTCAGCACCGACAAGCTGTCGGGCACCATCCAGAACGACATCCTCAAAGAGTTCATGGTGCGCAACACCTACATCTACCCACCCGAGCCGAGCATGCGGATCGTGGCCGACATCATCAACTTCACGGCCACCGAGATGCCCAAGTTCAACTCGATCTCCATCTCCGGCTACCACATGCTCGAAGCCGGGGCATCGGCCGACATCGAGTTGGCGTTCACCCTGGCCGATGGCATCGAGTACGTGCGTGCGGCGCTGGCTCAGGGGCTGGACGTCGATGCCTTCGCCGGCCGTCTCAGCTTCTTCTTCGGCATCGGCATGGACTTCTTCATGGAGGTCGCGAAGCTCCGGGCTGCTCGTCTGTTGTGGGCCGAAGCGATGGCTCAATTCGATCCCAAGCAGGCGGGATCGTCGATGCTGCGCACCCACTGCCAGACCTCGGGGGTCTCCCTCACCGAGCAGGACCCGTACAACAACGTGGTCCGGACCGCCTACGAAGCCATGGCTGCCGTACTCGGCGGCACCCAGAGCCTGCACACCAACTCCTTCGACGAGGCGCTGGGACTCCCTACCGAGTTCAGCGCCCGGATCGCCCGCAACACCCAGCTCATCCTGGCCGAGGAAACCGGTGTGACGCGGACCATCGACCCGCTGGCCGGCAGTTACTTCATCGAGAAGCTCACCAGCGATCTCGCCGATCGGGCCCGCACCATCATGGCCGAGATCGACGGACTGGGAGGTATGACCAAGGCCATCGCCTCGGGCATGCCCAAGCTGCGGATCGAGGAGTCGGCGGCGAAGCGGCAGGCCCGTATCGACCGGGGCGAGGAGGTCGTCGTCGGGGTCAACAAGTACACCGTCGAGAACCCCGGCACCGTCGACGTGCTCGACATCGACAACACCGCCGTACGTGAGCAGCAGGTCGCCTTGCTGACCAGGATCCGAGCCGAACGGGACCAGGACGCTTGCGACGCGGCCCTCGCTGCCCTCACCGAAGCGGCACGGGGCAACGACAACCTGCTGGCGGCCTGCGTGGCCGCGGCTCGGGCCCGGGCCACCGTCGGCGAGATGTCCGATGCCATGGAAGAGGTCTTCGGCCGACACCAGGCCCAGACCCGAACCATTTCCGGGGTGTACGGAGCCGCCTACCAGGGTGACGAAGCGTTCGAGAAGATCATGGCCGACGTCGAGGCGTTCGCCGTCGAGGAGGGTCGACGACCCCGGATCCTGGTGTCCAAGATGGGCCAGGACGGACACGATCGCGGTGCCAAGGTGATCGCCACGGCGTTCGCCGACATCGGCTTCGACGTCGACGTCGGCCCCCTGTTCCAGACGCCGGAAGAGGTGGCCCGCGATGCCGTCGACAACGACGTGCACATCGTCGGCGTGTCCAGCCAGGCGGCCGGGCACAAGACGCTGGTGCCCCAGCTCATCGATGAGCTTCGCAAAGCAGGAGCCGACGATGTCGTGGTCGTCTGTGGCGGTGTCATTCCGCCTCAAGACTACGAAATGCTGCATGCCGCCGGAGTCGGCGCCATCTTCGGACCCGGTACCAACATTCCCGAAGCGGCGGCCGAAGTGCTGAACCTGGTTCGCAACCAGGGGTAAAGCCGAGCGATCCGGTTGCCGATCAGGACAGGATGCGTCGTTTCTCGTGCTTCCTGTCGTGTCTGGCCTCGATGGTCTGCGTGGCCACGGTGGCCGGTACCGTCTCGGTCGAGCCGGTGGCAGCCGCCGTTCGTCTGACGCAACAACACCAGTTCTCCTTCACCCAGAACGCGTTCTACCCGTCCTACACCAACGAGAGCATGAGCTCGCCTGCCTACGGCGATGTCACCGGGGACGGCATCGCCGACGTCGTGATCGGCGGCATGGACGGCCGACTGTTCATCTCGTCGGTCAACGGTGACCTCCAACGCACACACCTGGTGGGAGCGGGCGCCATCCACTCCTCCCCCACCCTGGCCGACCTGAACGGCGACGGGATCCTCGACATCGTGGTCGGCAACACCCGAGGCGACGTGGTCGCGGTGACGGGCAACGGCCAGGAGATCTTCCGCAAGCGGACCACGCCGGTACCCGGTGACGAATTCGACGTCTATTCGAGTCCTGCGGTCGGCGACATCGACAACGACGGCCAGCCCGAGGTGGTCCTCACCAGTGGCGACCACTACATCCACGTCTGGAACCATGACGGCTCGATCGTTCCGGGCTTCCCGATCTGGCAGAACGGCACCACCTGGTCGAGCCCGGCCCTGGCCGACATCGACGATGACGGATACGCCGAGATCATCATCGCCTTCGACGTCAACGATCGGGCAGGCCCCCAGAGCGGCTGCCCGGCATCGGGCTTCTTCGGCGCAGCCATCCGGGCTCTCGATCACACCGGCAATCAGAAGTGGAACACCTGCATCCAAGGCGAGATCGTCACCTCGAGCCCGGCCGTGGTCGACGTCGACGCCAATGGCGATCTCGAGATCGTCATCGGATCAGGGCTCTATTTCGGGGCCATCGGCCGGGACAAGGCACCATCACGCAAGCTGTGGGTCCTGGACGCAGCCACCGGGGCCGTCGCTCCCGGCTGGCCCGTCGACACCGGCGGCACCCACAATTCGTCGCCTGCGGTCGGCAATCTCGACAGCGACCCGCAGTTGGAGATCGCCACCTCGAACGCAACCGGGCAGGTCATGGCCTATGACCACGATGGGCAGCGCAAATGGACCCGATGTGTGATGCACAGTGATGCCCAGTGCCCGTTCGCTCAGCAGAACGCGTTGGGCACCTCGGTTTCGATCGCTGACGTCGACAACGACGGCGCCAACGAAGTAGTGGCCTACGTCCACACCATGGTGAAGGTGTTGTCGGGCGCCTCCGGGGCGGTCGAGATGTCGCACGAGATCAACCTCCGCTACGTGTCGCGAGCCCAGCCCACGGTCGTGCAGCACAACGGCCAGGCCACCATCCTCGTGCAGAACATGGACGAAGTGACCGGTGCCGGTCCGTCGGCCGGCGACAAGCTGACCGTGACCGTGCTCGGCACCGGAACCGCTCTTGGCACCGCGCCGTGGCCGATGTTCGGCCAGAACCCGGCCCGGACCGGTTCGCTGGAGACGACGTGGGCCGGGGCGGCGTGGGTGCGCCCCTGGTTGGCTGCCGTCTACCAGGATCTGCTGGGACGACCGATCGACACCGGGGGCTCGGACTATTGGGCCAATCGGATGGGCGGTGGGCTGTCACGCAGCAATGTGGCCCATCAGTTCGCCAGCTCCAAGGAGTGGTCGGCAGTGGTGATCGACGATCTCTACGCCGAGGTGTTGGGCCGCACCCCCGATGCCGCCGGCCGCCAGTACTGGATCAATCGCCTTGCGGCCGGGACACCGACATCACAGATCGTGGCCAGCTTCTTCGCCTCCGACGAGTACTTCGTGCAGGCCGGTGGCACCAACCGGGCGTTCGTGCGGGAGCTGTACCAGGCCATCCTGGCTCGCGACCCCGACGCCGGAGGCCACGACTACTGGACGGCTCGACTCGACGGTGGTGAGCCGCGGGGCACGCTGTCGTCGCAGGTGTTCACCTCGTACGAGTCCGGCGGCCGTCGGGTCGACGGCCTCTACGCCACCCTCCTCGGCCGCACCCCGGATGCCGCAGGGCGCGACTACTGGGCCCGCTATCTCCAGACCGGCGACGAGATCACCCTGGCCGCACTCCTGGTGAGCAGCAACGAGTACGTCACGGGCGCCCAGGGTCGTTTCGGCTGACGATCTGGTCCGTTGCGATGGCGCTCGCGCCGCCTACTCTCTGAGCCGTGACCGAAGGTCTGGCCGCAGAGGTCGCTCAGGGGAATCGTCGAGCGTTGGCTTCGGCGATCACGCTCGTGGAGTCGACCCGACCCGACCACCGCGCCCGATCTCACGAGATCGTGAACGCTCTCCTGCCCGAGACCGGTGGCTCCCGGCGCATCGGAATCTCCGGACCGCCCGGCGTCGGCAAGAGCACGTTCATCGAGGCGCTCGGGATGCATCTGATCGAACAAGGGCATCGAGTCGCCGTCCTGGCCGTCGACCCATCGAGCCGACGGACCGGCGGATCGATTCTCGGGGACAAGACCCGCATGGTGGAGCTGAGCAGGCGCCCCGAGGCATTCATTCGGCCGAGCCCCAGCGGCGGGGTCCTGGGCGGGGTGGCGAGCCGTACTGGTGACCTGATCCTGCTGTGCGAAGCAGCCGGCTACGACATCGTGCTGGTCGAGACGGTGGGCGTCGGACAGTCGGAGACATCGGTTGCGCAGCTCACCGATCTCTTCGTGCTCCTCGTGCAGCCTGATGGTGGAGACGACCTGCAGGGGATCAAGAGGGGCATCATGGAGCTGGCCGACTTCGTTGTCGTCAACAAGGCCGACGGCCACAACCTGCAGTCGGCAAACCACACAGCGTCCGACTATCGCCATGCGCTCGGAATGGTGCGGCCCAAGTATCCCGACTGTCCCACGCAGGTGCTCACCTGTTCGGCCTTCGAGCGAGCAACCGTCGCCGAGGTATGGCAAGCGGTATCGGTACGTTGGAGCCAGTTGCACCTCGGGAATCATCTCGGCCATCAACGATCCGAGCAGGCGGTCGAGCGGCTCTGGGGCGAGTTGTCGGGGGTTCTGCTCGACCAGATTCGCCGGAACTACCCTGCATTGTGTTCGTCGGTCGAACAGGACGTGGCAGCGGGGCGTCTCTCGGCCAGCTCGGGGGCATCGTCACTCGTCGCCGCCGTCTTCGACCCCGAACAATGACGCATTCCGGAGGGCACGACACCCGTGACTAGGATGCATCGATGCCGTCGACGATGACCAAGAATCGGCTTCGCCGATCGGTCGCATCGCCGCTGCTGGCGCTGACGCTGACGTGGTTCGGCCTCTTGGTCGGCTATGGCACGATCTTTCCGCTGTTCGAGGCGCCCGACGAGCTCGCCCATCTCGATCTGGTGCTGTTCCATGAACAGTCGAGCCCCCTCACGTTCCTCAACGATGATCGAGAACTGGCAGCCGAAGCCATCGACGGATCTCGGAGGAGCGGATTCAACCATGACCCACGCCTCGAGGCAGCGGCGACGCCGGCGGGTCAGAGACCCAGCTTCGAGGACCTGGCTACCGGAGCAGACACCGACTCCATCAATCGGGCAGTTCAGAATCCTCCCCTGTACTACTGGACGATCGGCACGGGTGCCGCCGCCGTCGATTGGGTGCTTCCCGGTGATGCCGTCTCCGCCTTCGACCGCAAGGCGACGCTCTACCGTTTCCTGGCAGCGGTCTTCCTGCTTCCCGTTCCCTACCTCTTCGCGCTGATCGCTCGAGAGCTGGGAGCCAGGCAGGAGGGACAAACGATCGCTGCCTTCGTCCCACTCCTGATCCCACAGTTGGCCCACATCGGCGGGGCCTTGAACAACGACGACGGCACCATCGTGTCGGTCAGCCTCCTGACGATCTTCTGTCTTCGGATAGCCAAAGGGGCACTCACCCCCAGCTTGGCATTCTTGACCGGCCTCACCTTCGGTATCTCCGCCCTCTTCAAGGGCACGGCCCTGCCCTTGGGCATGACGGTCGCTCTCGCCCTTCTGTGGTGGAGCTGGCGGGAGAAGACGATTCCGTTCCGGGCCGGAGCTCTCGTCGCGGTCGGATCGCTGGTCGGCGGGGGATGGTTCTGGATCCGCAGCTACCTCCTGTACGGACAACTCCTCCAACCACTACCGGACACCTTTCCCCCCGATCCCACCTTCGAGCCCCGAGTTCGTTGGTACGTCGAGATGTGGTCGACCTGGATGGTGCAGCGCTTCTTCGGATGGTTCGGGTACTTCGATGTTCTCATGCCTTCCTGGGCCATCTGGCTCTTGTTCGTCGTCTTCGTCGCCTCGTTGCTGCTCGGGGTCTGGGCCTGTCGCCGACAACTGATGCTCTGGATCATCACGATGTCGCCGATCGCTGCCACTGGAATCGTGCTGTTCGCCACGACATTCAGCTTCTACCGCAGTACGGGCGTCACCGCCGGGATCCAGGGGAGGTACCTGTTTCTCGGCCTCGGTGGCGTGGCCGCGACCATGGGGCTCGGACTCGAACTCCTCGCCAACCGTTCGCGACACGCGTTCGAGGCGATCATGGTCGGCCTCGGTCTGCTGGCCATCGTCGTGCACGTCGTGGCCGTCCGACTCGTGCTCGACCAGTACTGGGAAGGAGACTCGTGGCGAGCCGAGCTGGCCACGCTCGGCGCTTGGGCCTCCTACGGGGCGACACCGACCTACCTCGTCTTGGCCACCGCCGCCCTCCTCGTCCTCTCAGTCGTCCCCATCGTGATCCTCCTCGGACGGGGCGCCGACGCCGGAACCTCGCGCCCGATCGCTCGCCGTGCCTGAGGCCCCGCCGATGAAGCTCTGCTACGTCCTGTCGTACCGTGACCCTCGGTACACGAGAACGGCAAGCCTGCTTGCCGCGCTCGGCCACATCGATGGCATCGAGATCATCGAGGTGCGCAATCGACGCCTCGGATTGCTGCGCTACCCCGAGACCCTCTGGAAGCTGTTCCGAACACGCCTGGTACACAAACCCGACGTCTTCCTGCTCGGCTTTCGAGGGCACGAGATCTTCCCCTTCGTTCGTCTGATCACCTGGCGTCGACCGCTCGTCTTCGACGAGTTCATCAATCTCTATGAATGGGTCGTCGAGGAGCGGGGACACCTCGCGGCCACCCATCCGGCGGCACGTCTGATCCGTGCCTTCAGTGCCGCATGTGTCCACCGTGCCGAACTCGTGATCACCGACACGCCCCAGCACCTCGCCTACACCGCCGCGATCCACGACCTCGACACCGATCGCCTCGGATGGGTCTACGTCGGCGCCGACGAGGCAACCTTCGTCCCGGTACCTCACGAGCCAGACCTGGACGGGCCGCTCACGGTGCTGTTCTACGGCAACATGCACCCTCTCCACGGCATCGATGTCATCCTCGACGCGGCCGAGATCCTGCGAGCGCTTCCCGTCCGATTCACGATCATCGGCGGTCGGGGCACCGAGGTGGGAGCTGGCCTGGAGCGTCGCGTTCGGGCCGAGCGACTGACGAACGTCAGCTACGAAGACTGGGTCGACTACGACGAACTGCCGTCGAGGATCGCGTCTGCCGACGTATGTCTTGCCGGACCCTTCGGAGGCACCGTCCAGGCTCGTCATGTCATCACGGGGAAAGCCTTCCAGTTCGCAGCCATGGCCAAACCGATGGTCGTCGGCGCCTTGGATGGATCGTTCCCCTTCACCGCGGGCGTGGACAGCATCGTGATCGAGCAGGGGTCGGCACCTGCACTGGCCAGCGCGCTCCGGTGGTGCCTCGACCATCGGGCCGACCTGCCCGCAATCGGCCGAGAGGGTCGTGCGCTCTACGAGCGGGAGTTCTCCTCGGTCGCGTTGGCCGAACGACTCGCTGCTCTCCTCCTTCCGCTGCGGGCCACGAACCCGGGGGCGGCGTGATGCCCGAACCTCAGTCCGCTCCGGCGAGCGG
>CALACD010000242.1 GCA_937890445.1 uncultured Acidimicrobiia bacterium
GCCGTCGTCAGCGGCCGAGTCGTGGCTGGTCGGGACGTCACATTGGGCGCAGGTGTGACGGCTTCGGCCGCCGTCACCGGAGGCGCCGTCTCGAGGATCGTGGAGGATTCCACCATCACCTCGAGCACCGTGGTCGTCAGCTCGGCCATCGTCGAGGTCGTGCCGGATTCGGCCGGGGTTGCGGTCGTCGGTGTCAGCGGGGCCGAGGACGAGGTCGTCAAGGGTTGATCCGCAACGGTGACGACGGCGTCGCTCGCACTACGGGTCAGGATCAACACCGCTAGGTTCACTGCGATGACCGCCAAGAGCAACAGGACCCCAGCCGTTCGCCTGCTGTTCGGCGACCATGAATCGAAGAGTTGCATGTTCTCGGACCTTCCCGCCTCGTGGTCTTCGACCAGTCTGGAACAGGTGTTTGCGAAAGGATAGACCGCTGTGAGCAATCACCTAGTCACTTTCCGCACGTCTCGGAGGAAACACCGACTGCCGAGGCCATCGTGAACCCGCCGGATTCCGTGAAGGTGAACGATCGCTTGTCCATCCCGTCGAGCGAACTCCAATGGAAGTTCGGACCTTCGGGTGGTCCTGGTGGACAGCACGCCAACACCGCCAATACGCGGGCGGAACTCGTGTTCGACATCGAGGCGTCGGCCGTACTCACCGATGAGCAGCGCAGCCGCCTGGTCAGCTCGTTCGGACCTCGGCTACGCGTCGTGGCCGATGATGCACGGTCCCAGACCCGAAATCGCCAGCTCGCCATCGACCGTCTGGCCGAGCGCCTGCGGGGGGCACTGCAACCGCAACGTCGCCGTCGTCCGACCAAACCGAGCCGAGGATCGAGAGAACGTCGTCTGGAGGCCAAGCGCCAGCAGTCGCAGCGCAAGGCCCAACGGCGCAAGGGTTACGACGGCTGATCAGCTCACGGAGTCAGCGAGACGGTGGTGGGGCCGGTGACCACGAAGGCGTCCAGTTCGGCCAGCGCGTTGTTCTCACAGTCGTAGGCCCAGATATCGAATGCCCCCTCGGGGAGCTGGAAGGATCGCTGATCGCCTGGGGCCAGGATCTCGTCCCCACCCAATTCGTCGAGACCGGTATCGGCCGAGCCGTCGGGGTTGATCATCAGGTAGCAGACCTGGCCACCGGTCTCGTTGGAGAACGTGACGGTGTGAACGGGGACCGGTTCGGGAGTGACGAGAATGCTCTCGACGAAGAACAGATCTCCGTCCACCAGGAAGGCGATCTCGTACAGTCCGGCCTCGATCCCCAGTTCGTTGCTGGCACAGACCCAGTAATCGGTGCCCTTGGGACCGGCGTCCCAGACCTGATCGAAGAAGCTGTAGTCCTCGACGATCTGGTCATCGACCAACCAAATCGAGTCCCAGCGGGCGCCGTCGGCCATTCCCGACCAACCGAACCAGAAACACAGTTCGGTGTCGCCTGCGGTGGCCGTCGAAACGAAGACCTGGTCTTCGGGGACCTCGGTGATGCCCAGCGAGAATCCGGGAAGGTAGAAGAAGACCTCTTCCAAATCGATCTCGATGGTTGGCTCGGTTGGTGCGAAGGTGGTCGGAGTCGCCGTCCGAGCCTGTTCCAGGAGAGGCAACGCAAGATTCACGGGCCGTATGCCGTTGAGGAACCCACCGAAGGGAACGCACTGATCGAAGTCGTTGATCAGACCATCGCCATTGGTGTCGGTGAGAATTCGGCAATCCACCACCGGGCTGTCACTACTGGCCCCGCCCTGGGTCGGAATGCCGATCAGTTCGCCCTCGTCGTTGACAGCTGTTCCCCCACTGTTGCCACCGGCGATCGTAGCGTCGGTCTTGATCCACGACCGCTCGCCGATGCCGACCTGTGAGGTGAAGCCGCTGACCGAACCGTTCGTGAACGTGATGGTGTCGCCTCCGATGCTCGGGTAGCCGAGAATCCGGATCGGATCGCCGATCTGGACCGCGTCGCTGTCTCCGATGGCCGTGGCCACGAACGTCTCCGATATCTCGACACCATCCAGATCTCGTTCGGCACGCACGACCGCCAGGTCCAGGTCCTCGTCGACGACGAGGAGATCGGCTTGATAGGTGAACACAGGGGGAACGCCCGAGTCGTCGGTGACCGCGATGATGATCTTCTCGTAGGGGCAGAACTCGTCGCGCGCCACGACGTGGGCATTGGTGAGGATCGTGCCTTGGGTGTCCACCACGGTTCCCGAGCCCGAGCACATGGGGCGGTCGGCGGCATCGACCAGCACCACCATCACGGTCGACGTCGCCAACTCGGCCACGGTGCGAGGCAGGGCTGCCTCGGTGGTGGAAGGAACACTGGAGGTGGAAGCAACCGTCGTGGTGGTCGGGTCGGCGACGAGCTCGTCCTGATCGGTGCCGCCGCCGTTCAATGCCACAAAGCCCCCGGCGCCTGCGGCGAGCAGGCCGACGACACCGAACGCGGCCCACAGTCCCTTGCGGCCGGTCTTGTGGGGTGTCGCCGCGGCGAGAACGGGCACCGCAGGCTGTCCAACCTGGCCTGACTGGCCCATGGTCGGGGCGACAGGAGCCGACTGGGGCCAGGGAGGAGCCGCTGGAGATGGCGGGGTGGTAGGCCGAGCAGTCGGTTGGCCGCCGGGATGAGGAGGAACTGGGGTGCCTTGGGGCGGCGTCCCGGCAGGGCGGGGAGGTATGGCCATGGTCGGCGGTTGAGCCGGTCGTTGGAATACTGGGGTTGGGTCGCCCCCGATCGGCGCTGACGGCGCTGACGGCGCCGACGGCGCTTCGGGCGGCGATGGCTCGGCAGCCATCGGCCGTTCCGGGAGACGGGGAGGCTGCGGGGGCTGCGGATCGCCGCTGTCGGTCACAACCGAAACGATAGGACACGCGCCCGCGATGAGGCCTGTCCTTGGGGAAATCACCCGCCCGGGCCGATCGAGCCAGCGAATCAGACCCTCGGACGTGGCATCTCCGAGCCGACGCGCCTAGATGGCGAACCCGCCCAGCTTGACTTCCAGATACTCGGCGATGCCCTCATGGCCCCCCTCTCGACCCAGCCCCGAGTCCCCCATCCCCCCGAAGGGCGCGGCCGCCGAGGTCGGATTGACGTCATTGATGCCAATGATCCCGAATCGTAGGCCCTCGAACGTTCGCATGGCCGTACTGATGTTCTGGGTGTAGACGTAGGCCGCGAGGCCATAGTTGGTGTCGTTGGCTCTGTCGATGACGGTGTCGACGTCGTCGTAGGTGATGACCGGTGCCACCGGGCCGAAGGTCTCCTCCCGATAGATCGTCATGTCGTCGGTGACGCCCGTGACCAGGGTGGGAGCAAAGAAGTGGCCCTTGGCGAAATCGCCTTCGGTCAGCCGCCCGCCACCGACGGGCACCCCGGCGCCCTTGGCCACTGCGTCGTCGACCTGGCGTTCGACCTTCGCTACGGCGGCATCGTTCACCAGCGGGCCGACACCGACCCCGTCCTCCATACCGTTGCCAGCTCGGACCTTGCTGATGCGTTCGGTCAGCGTCTGGTGAAAGGCATCGGCGCCGGACTCGTGAACATACAGGCGGTTCGGGCTGATGCAGGCCTGGCCCGAGTTCAGGAACTTGAGAGCGGCCGCCCCTTTGGCGGCGTGGACCGGATCGGCGTCGGGGAACACGATGAACGGTGCATGGCCACCGAGTTCGACCGACACTCGCTTCAGGTTGCCGGCGGCCTGACCGGCCAACATCTTGCCGACGGCCGTCGAGCCGGTGAACGTCAGCTTTCGAACTCGTTCGTCGGTGGTGAAGACTTCACCGATCGGTTTGGGGTCGAGCGCCGTCACCAGATTGACGACGCCCGGGGGAAAGCCGGCATCGTGGAAGATCCCGAAGATGGCTCGAGCACACAGCGGGGTTGCCTCGGCTGCCTTGAGCACCAGCGTGCAGCCGGCCGCCAGCGCCGGTCCCATCTTTCGAGTCAGCATCGAGATCGGGTAATTCCAGGGCGTGATGGCGGCCACCACCCCGACCGGTTGTTTGACCACGAGAAAGCGTTGGTCGGGGCGGGCTGACGGCAGCCACTCCCCCGCGACCCGCTTGGCTTCCTCGGCATACCAGCGGAGGAAGTCCGCACCGTACTTGACTTCGGCTTGGCTGGCCTTCAATGGCTTGCCCTGCTCGGTTGTCATGAGGTTCGCCAGCTCGGAACTTCGCTCGGTCATCAGCATCCATGCGCGGTGCAACAGGTCGGAACGCTCGTAGGCCGTCGTGGCGGCCCAGGTCTTGAACGCAGCATCTGCGGCTTCGATGGCACGCTCGGCATCGGATGCATCGCCGTCTGCGACCTCGCCGATCACCGCTCCCGTCGCCGGATTGGTGACCTCGAACCTCTCGCCCGACCCAGCCTCGACCCACTCACCGTTGATGTACATGACGACAGTATGGCCTCGGTGTCGATCAGCCGGCCAAGGCGGCCGGACCGCCTTGGCGACGTCCGCCCCGGAAGATTCGGGCGAAGATCCATCGGGCCACCGGCACGAGGGCCAGGTAGTAGAACGGGAACGACACCAGGACCAGGATCGTCGACGCGATCAATCCGAACATGATGGTGAAGGCCAGCGCCTCCCAGAAGGGATCGGACAGCGCCAGGGGAGCCAGACCCACCACGGTCGTGGCAGTGGTTGCCACCAGCGGCCGAAAGCGTCTCTGGATGGCAATGGCGATGGATTGGGCGTTGGTCGCGCCGTCACGCCAGGCTTGGTTGGCGGCATCGGTGAGGAGAATCGTGTTGTTGACCACGACACCGACCAGACCGATCAGACCGATCATCACGAAGAAGCTGATCGGGTTGTCGCTGGCCCGCAGAGCGGTGAACACCCCGAACAGCCCGAAGGGAATGGCCAACATGATCAACACGGGTTGGATGATGGATCGGAACTGCAGGATGAGCAGGATCAGCATGGCCACGAGTGCGACCTGCAGAGCAACCCCGGCCGAAGCGAAGTCCTCCTGGTTGTCGGTCTCCTGACCGAAGTCGTAGCGCAACGATTCCGCCGTCAGACCACGAGCAGCCAGCTCCTCGGCCGGGAACAGCTCGTTCACCTTCGTCTCGGCCGCTTCCAGGAGGGCGGTGGTGTCATCACCGTCGAATCGGGCTCGCACCTCGATGATCCGCTCATCGTCGATCCGGGCCACTTGACCATCGGTGGAGATGATCGTCTCGAGAACTTCAGCCGGTTCTCCATTGGCCCTCACGACCTCGGACCCCTCGAGCCGGGCCGCGATCTCCTCGGCCACTGCCGCGGCCGCGAGGGGGTCTGCATCGGCCAACACCTGCACTGCGAAGGGGAAATCGGCGGCCGGGGGGCCGTTGTCGACCTGGGAGACCGTGGGGCGCAGGCCATCGATGCCCGACAGTGCTTCTTCGATCTGTTGCCCGTACTCGCCGGCTGTCGGTCCCCGGTCGGCGAAGTTGGTCAGATCCACGAACACGGTGACGCCTCCCGGACCGCTGAAGACGTATGCGGCCGAGACGAGGTCGTCGCCCAACACGTCGATGACAGTCGCGTCGACTCGGTCGGCCAGCGCCTGGGCGTTCTCCAGGGCGGCGTCACTGGAAAGGTCGCCGTCGTCGAATTCGGCTTCGACCAACAGGTTGTTGCTGTCCTTCGACGGGGGAAAGATGTTGAAGCTGAGTCCGCCGGCCACCGTGAAGGCGGCCACGACGACGGCAATCGAGAATGCGATCGAGGTTGCTGCCACTGCGATGCCAGCGATGCGTTTCCGTTCCACCAACGTGATGGCGCTGGCCAAACGACTGCCCAACCAACGCTGGGTCCGCACCGCCGGCGAGTTGCTGGTCGGCCCCTTGAGAAGGAACCCGGCGGCCAATGCCGAGATCAGCGTGATCGAAAGGAAGAACGACAGAAGGAGCGCCACCATGACCGTGATGGGCATGATCCGGATGAACTCGCCCAGAATGCCGGTGACGAACAGCATGGGAGCGAACACCAACACGGTGGTCAGTGTCCCGGCGAACGACGCGCTCCCGACCCGGTCGATGGCGATCCGGACCACCTCGACCGGCGTGGTCGCTTCGTTTCGATTGGCGTCGATCGATTCGGCGATGACGACGGCGTCGTCGACCAGGAGCCCGAGCGTCAAGATCAGGGCGAACAAGGAGATGGTGTTGAGGCTCTGGCCAACGAGCATGAGGGCGAGGAGCGTGGCTGCCATCACCGTGACCATGAACGCAGAGGTGATGACGGCGGTTCGCCAACCGATCAGCAGGAGACTGACGACCGCGACAGCAATCAAGCCCGTCAGCAGGTTGCCCTGCAGGTTCGACAGTTGAGCCCGGATGTCGATGGCGAAGTCGGCGGTGATGCGGGCCTCGTAGTCGGGCGAGATCGGCGCGGTGGCGAGCAAGTCACCGACTCGGGAACTGAGCTCGAGCGTGTCCAAGCCGGTCTCGGCACGGTCGATCCCGATGGTGACCGAGCGAGAGAAGGCATCATCGCCCTTGGCGTAGACCCGAGCAATCTCGGTTTGGCGTCGCACCTCGGCCCCGGTTGCGGGATCGAGGGCGGTCGTCAGCTGCTCTTCGACCTGGGCGACACCGATGTCGGGATCGGCAGCCAGGTAGTCGGCAACAGCGAACGCCTCGCTTTGCAGGGCGTCGATGTCATCGTCGCCGGTCGCAATCACCGACACCAGAAGGTCGTACTGATTGAGGAAGGCAGCTGCGTCGAGTTCGGTGTACGTGATGGGTACGTCGACCGGCAACAGCCCGTCGTCGATACCGGCGAGTGCTGCCACGCCCTCCGCCGACGAGTAGCCGCTCTCGAACTCGACGATCAACGAGGCAAAGTTCGACCCGGCAAAGGAGTCGACCCCGATCACGCCGTCGACGGCAAGAATCGCCTCGCTCAGCGGTGCAGCAACATCGACATCGACCACCTCGGGGTCATCGGCGAAGTACGGGCCCTGCACGAAGACGATCGGTGTGTTGATCGCTGGAAAGCCCTCACGGGGAAGACCTTGGAGATAGGCGAATCCGCCGGCGGCAAGGAGCAGAATCCACAAGCCGATGGAGACTTTCCAGTGACGAGCAGCAGCGACCGCCAGGAGCGTCAGAGGTTTGCGAGACGGTGCGGGGGAAGTCACCCGACGAGGATAGCGATGGGTCCAATCCCGAGAGGGACCGAGTCAGTAGATGGTTTCGCGGATCCGTTCGGGATAGCCGGCGTCGTAGGCATCCCCGCCGAAGGCGCCATCAGTGATCTGATCCATGATCTGCCCAACCGTGGGCAACTCGTCAACGGTGCGGTGCAGTTCCGGATCCCACAGCTTGGAGCGCACCAGAGCTTTGGGGCACTGGGTGTAGACCGATTCGATCGAGATCTCGATGACGGTTGCCGGCACCTTGTCGCCGACGGCATAGGACTCGAGGAGGTTCCGGTCGGTCAAGAGACGAGCCCGTCCGTTGATCCGCAACGTCACCCCGATGCCGGGCACCAGGAACAGCAAGCCGATGCGGGGATCGAGGACCAGGTTGCGCAGTGAATCAAGCCGGTTGTTGCCTCGACGGTCCGGCAGGTGCAGGGTCGAGGCGTCGATGATGTGCACGAAGCCGGCCGGGTCGCCTCGGGGCGAGCAATCCAGGCCGTCAGGTCCCGAGGTCGCCATCACGACGAAGGGCGAGGCGCCGATGTAGTCGCGGTGCAGTGGCACCAACTGGTTCACCTCTTTGGTGATGGCGGCCGGAACCGGCTCGCCGTAGAGGGCGTGCAGTTCGTCCAACGACTGGACCGACGGGAGCGGGTGCATGGGCAGAGCGTAGTCAGCCTCCGATCCGACCGTCCCGCCGTGGGTTGGCGAGTAAGTTCACGACGTGCTCCACCGATCTCCTCAACTCCTGTTCGCGTTGGTCCTCGTGGCCGGCTGCGGCTCCGACGAAGCCCAACCTGATCCCGCCGACTTTCCTCCCGGGCTCGAAGTATGTGCCGATGTTCAGCAGGACGAGTCTCGGAGCAGTTGCCTCGATGCCATCGAGGCCCGCCTCCAGAACGACACCTTGGTCGCTGCTGCTGGCGACGTGGTCGTTCGCGAAGACTTCCTGGCGGTGGTGAATCCGGTGGCCGACGTGCTGAAACAGATGAACGCAACGACCGAGTTCTCGCTCGATTCGTCGTTGGGAGACGTGGACGACCTGGCGACTTCGGTGGAACCGCTCGCAACGACGTGGCGGATCGATGGTACGTCACGCACGCTGTGGGCGTGCTTTCACGGCGAAGAGGTCACCATTTCCGCCGTGGACTGCTGACGATCCGAAGCGAGCCAATTCTGGATCGAATTCGTATGCTCTAGCCGCCGGGACTCACTGGCCAGGTCTCGCCGCCCGGGTCTGTGCGAGAGCACTTGCGATTGCCGGCCCCCGTAGCTCAGTGGATAGAGCATCGGTTTCCTAAACCGTGTGCGGCAGTTCGATTCTGCCCGGGGGCGCTCAGCGGAAATATCTTCCTACCAGGGAAAACGCTCCGAACGGCTTGTCCGCCCAGTGCCGTCGAGTGGTGCCGAATACCGGCCTGTAGCCCTGAGTTCTGGGTACTCTCTGGGTACAGAGTGGGTACAACCCACGAAATCTGCTCTCGCTCGCACCCGTCAGTGACCTCTCCAAATCACGCTTCGACGAGGTATCGAAACGATCGGGTCAGCATTCGGCCCATCGACGACACCTGATCGATCAATACCGGCCGGTCGTCTGTCGAAATCGGCCGGGGGCCGAGGCGTCGCGCTCACAAAGGACCTCGCCTCGCGAAGCGGAAGTCGGCGAACACGAAGACGACGCGTGGAGGGCTCGACTGAAGGGCTACTGCTCGGATCGGTGGCCGCGGTCGGCGAACCGGGCTCGCGCTCGACCCAGGCGAGCATCCTCACGAAACCGATGCCAACGCGTGTACTCGCTCTCGTGCCGACTCAGCTCACGTTGAAACCGCCGAAACGCACCACGTCCGACAAGCGCGTCAGTGGGGCGCGCTGCGATGTCCGGATGATCGATGAACGCAACGAACCGCTGCATGTCGACGTACCCGGGCCTCTGGCTCGGCTCGAGTGGTGCTCGAGTTCGGCAACGAGTTCAGCGTCGCCAGTCCAGCCTCGCTCGCCCAACGCGTCGACGACCAGATCCGCGATCGCGGCGAGGGCATCCGAGCGTTCGACGCGCAGGATGGCACTACCAGCGTGTTCCCGTATAGCCGGCTGGGAGGATTCTCGGAACCTGAGTGGTGAGCGACGGGGGACGCTCGGTGTGGCCTATTCGCCGAGGAGGTAGCGGAAAAACCTGTCGGGTGCGGCGAGGAAGTTCCGCCAGAGTTGAACGGACTCGACGTCGTCGTACGAGCACTGTTGGCGCCGTCGTCGCCGAACTCGTAGATCGTCGCACGTGGGAATGCCATGAGCACCGGCGAGTGGGTCGCCACGACGAACTGTGCGCCGGCCTCGGCTGCGTCGAGCATGATGGCCAGCAAGCGAAGCTGACCGTGAAAGGAGAGCGCGGATTCCGGCTCGTCGAGGAAGTAGAGACCGTCGCTGCTCATTCGGCTCTCGATCAGTGGGAGGAACGACTCCCCGTGGGAGCGGTTGTGGAGATCGGGAAACATGGCCTTGACGCCGCTCTCTGGGTCGTCGTCGGTGTGGATGTGGCTTGCCACGCCGTAGAACGTCTCGGCTCGGAGGAACCAGCCCCAGCGGGGTCGCTGGTTCCAGCCGAGGGTGAGGTAATCGGCAAGGCTGCTGTGGGTGGAGAACGTTTCGAAGCGGAGATTGCGGCTGCCGCCTTCGGCGTTGAACCCGGCTGCGACGGCCAGTGCTTCGATGATGGTCGATTTGCCGGTGCCGTTGTCGCCGACGAAGAGTGTCACGTCGGAGAGCTCGATCGAACCGAGAGTGCGGACGGCTGGGAGTGTGAACGGGTAGCCGTCGAGTTCTTGATCTTCGGGGTTCGCTGACAATAGGTACGGCACGTTCGCACGTTAGATGCGGTCGTTCAGCCCCGATCCGCGACCGGGCGAATCCTGCCAGCGGAGTTCTCGAGGGACTCCTGCTCGAATCGGACGCCGACAGGCGACCACACCGGCGATCAGGGGCGGTGCTCGGGGTGTGAGTGGTAGGGGGCGACACACCAACACGTGCATCGGACTTCCGGGGCGTTCAGGCGGGAACTTCGTCCTTGGGGCCGTCCGCTGCGTGTGGCTGGCTTGGCTCACTGTGTGAAAGCCATACGAATACTGACAAGGTCGCTCCACCGATCAAGAGAAGCACGAGTGGCAGAACGAAGACCTCGTCGCGTCCCTTCTGCGTGGAAGCCGCGACTACCACCCAGACCATCCCGAAGAACAGCTGAGCGAAGGCGACCACGCGACCCCAGGTGCGCAAGATCTTCGAGGTTCTCAGTCGGCGTTCATCGAGCTGTCGCATCGGTGCTCCTCCATGAGCATCGTTGAAGGTTTCACGTTTCAGTCCGAGAGCGATAGGTGACAGTCAGGGTCGCTAGTGATATCGTCAGATATCACCCGGAGGTGGCCATGACTGACATCCTGATCCGAGACGTTCCCGACGACGTGCTCGCGGCGATCGACGCCAAGGCCAAGCGCATGGGTCTGTCGAGGACCGAATACCTGAGGCGAACACTGGAACGCGAAAGCACGCAGTCCGCCGGACCGGTCAACGTCGAGCAGCTCAAGCGGTTCGCAGATCTCACCCAGGATCTCGACGATCCCGACGTCATGTCAGATGCCTGGTCGTGACCACCTGGCTCATCGACAAGTCAGCGATCGGAAGACTGCACCTTTCGATCGACGCCGCCGAATGGGCCGTGCGAATCGAACGAGGACTCGTCAGGATCTCCACGCTCACTCGTCTCGAAGTTGGGTTCTCTGCCCGTTCAGCGCCGGACCACCGGTCGTTGCTGACAGAGGCTCCACTTGCTTCGATGCCGGTCGAGTACCTCACGCCGAGAATCGAAGACCGTGCCGTCGAGGTCCAAGCGGTTCTCGCAGCGCGTGGTCAGCACCGAGCGCCATCGATTCCCGATCTCTTGATCGCAGCAACTGCCGAGTTGGCTGAGCTCACGGTCCTCCATCTCGACAAGGACTTCGAGCTCATCGAGGAGATCACTGGCCAATCAATCGAACGGCTGGCAGTCGACTGACCCGCAGAACCGGCAAACCTGAGCCGTTTTGCTGACGCCTCGCTTCAGGCAGAGCGGTCCGATATTGCCGGGCTCTTGGGCGGTCGCTCAAGCGTCCTTGGGCGCAGATGCAGGCAACGCCTGGATCCTACGTGGTCTCTGTTGCAGGAGCGTCGAGCGAACTCCGAGCGGCCTAGAGCGAGGTCTCGGCTGCCCTAGTCCTTCGCTGCCCAATCGGTGAGAACGGCAAGGCGCTGGTCCGAGACGCGCCCAAACGGCTGATCGCCAACGCTCAACCAGAAGTCCCTGCCGCCGGTCGACAGGAGCGCACCCCCGTTCCACCATTGACCACGAGCGACACCGACCACCTCGGCTCGTGCGATGGAACGGTGCCTCCACGCGTCGTTCGCGATCGCATCAGCCCGCGTCAATTCGACCGTGCGCCTCTGACTGACCAACGCGAAGACGCCAGCGAACACCACGGAGAACACCACGGCCTGTCCCAGGCTTTCATCGAAGACAAGAGCGAGGAGGACGATCAGCACGGCGGGGAGGATTCCGATAGTGGCCGCCGCCTGCCAACTCAGTCGCAGTACCACGGAGTCAGAATCACTCGACGTCATCTCCGAACGATAGTCGGGGAGGGCCGATCAGAATGTGCACGATGTGAGCCTCCGAGACCCGCCCTCAACCGTCAGCGAGCTACAGGATGTCGGGTTTCGGACCGTTGCGGAAATGCTCGACAACCACGCAGCGGAATCACCACCTTCCGCGCCCGGCCAGCGCGCTACTTCGGCCCAATCGTGACGTCACAGTTTCACCGGCATATCCACACAAGCGTGACGCTCGATAACGACGTCCAGACCACGCCGGGAACATGACTCACAACCATCCATCTTGCCGGGGAAGGCTTGGGTCGATCTGGCCCCAATACCTTCGATCTGGACGATGGCCGAACCGGTCGAGTTGCCCAGGGAGCGTCTCGGATTGCTCAGCCGATGTCAGGATGCGGTACCGCAACGACGTCCAGACCCTCGATCCCTTCGAAGTCCTTGGGGTTGCAGGTATAGATCGGCAGTTCGGCCGCCACCGCAATCGCCGCGATCATGGCGTCGTAGGCGCGAGCGGCAGGCTTGCGACCGGTTCGCCGTAGCGACGCCGCCACCCCACCGAATGCCCTTGCTGCAGCGGAATCAAATGGCAACGGATCGAAATCGGCCTCCGCCGCCTGCAGATGGGCCTGTCGAGCAACCCGCTCCTGATCCGTCTTCGCCACCAGCGGACCGACCGACAGTTCGCCCAACGTCACTGCCGTGATGAATGCCTCCCCGGGAAGCGTTTCGAGCGATGCGACCCGGCCGAGCAGAATCAGCGTGCTCGTGTCGAGGATCCCTTTCGTGCTCACAGTGTTGGATCGATCACCGCGTCGAGATCATCACGCAGTCCAGCGGGGTCCACAGCCGGCAGGTGCGCTCGACGGCGAACCAGTTCAGCCGTCGGCACTCCCTCTGCAGCCAGCGGGCGGAGTTCGGCGACTGGCTTCCCGCTACGGGTCACCGTCACTCGCTCGCCTCGGGCAACCCGATCGACGACCTCACCACCGTGGTTGCGTAGTTCCCGTATCGACACATCGACCATTCTCGCAGTGTATCACAGGTGATACACGAAGGTCCCGAACTCACCCGCTCGAGAACACGCCTGGCAGATCGGCTGTCGCTCCACCGTGCTCGCACAGCGCGCGCCGAGCCGACCATTTGCCCATCGTCCTGCCCATCCACCTGAGCATCGGTCCCGAAACCGTGCGTCTCGACCCGCACGCACCATGAGTACCGAACAGGGCAGACGAGCCAGACGGAGCATCCGGAAGCCTTCGGGGTCATTCCTAAGCCCTGTGCGGCAGTTCGATTCTGCCCGGGGGCGCTCGAGGAAGCAGAGCTCTGAACAGGGGAAATGCAAGAACCCTTCATGTCGGTTGGTGTCACTCAGTGCCACCGAACATCGGCTTCTGCCGGGAAGCTGTGGGCACTCTCTGGGTAACAACGTGAGTGCAGATCGCAAAATCTGCCGTAGCGAGGCACTCCGAACACAGAGAGCGGTTCATGGCCATTCGAGTCCGTGAGGGATGTTCCGGTGGCAAGTCCGACATATCTCGGCGGCGCTTCCCAGTTCCGCAAACAAGACGGGCCCGATCATCGAGAGCGGAGAAGCCGTTCGGGATTATGCGCTACCTGTCACTTGTCCAGTCCTTGACAGGCATAAGGGCAGTACTGCTCGGGTGTGATCTGGTTAGGGCGTGAACGATATGCGCCCCCTGCATTGCAATCCGGAGTGGCTCGACCGGTAGCACAATGCTTGCTACTGCGGTAGCATTCCGGGATGAAAGTCAGCGTGAGCATCCCAGACGAAGATGTCGAATTCCTCGACAACTACACCAAGACCCACCAGATCGAATCTCGATCCGCCGCACTTCACCGCGCCATTCGCTTACTACGTGCATCCGAGCTCGGCGACGCATACGCGGCAGCATTCACCGAATGGGCGGACGATTCAGCCAATGACGCGTGGGACAACACCGTCGTCGACAGCTGATGCGTCGCCGTGAGATACGCCTCGTCAACCTCGACCCAGTCATCGGCAGCGAAGCGGCCCGAACCCGTCCTGCCGTTGTTGTGAGTAACGACGGAGCGAACACCACCGCAGCTCGCCTCGGCCGTGGGGTGATCACCGTTGTGCCGGTCACGTCCAACACCGATCGCATCTATCCGTTCCAGGTGCTGTTGCCAGCAGACAAGACCGGCCTTGACATCGATTCCAAGGCACAAGCTGAGCAGGTTCGTTCTGTCGCGGTTGAACGTCTTGGCGAGGTGGTTGGTTCGCTCGGATTCGAGCTCGCTGAACAGCTCGACGAGGCGCTTCGAATTCATCTCGACCTCTGAGCGAATCGGTCGGATTCGTGAACACAACGCCGCCGCTTGTCAGCGCGGAACAACACGGCGTACCACCCGAAGATCCGCTCGGCATCCGGCAGATGGGGCGGTGAAGGAAGGCAGGGCGCCGGGTCGAGAGAGGCGCATATCGACGGCGAACCCCACCCCTGCGGCGACGAGACACGCTGGCTGCTCTTCGCGGCTTCGGTGGGCCCGTTCGACACCTTGGCCCGGTGCCAAATCCGGAACCGTTCGATAGCGGTCACGCTCTTCACATCCCAATCATTGCAGGTGCCTGAACGACCAGGGAATGCTGTGCACCGACAGCCTCCGGATCGCCCTCACACCGTCGATGAACTCGGACGCTGCGACGGACGCACGCTGACCCAAGCCGTCCCTCTCGTCGTTGACGAAATCGTGGCCGCGCTGAACCCCGTCGAGATCATCCTGTTCGGCTCGGTGGCACGAGGCGACGACGGACCGGACTCAGACATCGATCTCCTCGTCGTCTTCGATGCCCTCGAGCGCTCAGACAAGCGAACGCTCATGCGCACGACCCGGGCCGCAGTCCGGACGTTCGTGCCGCTCGACATCATCGTCGCGGACCTCGCCGAGATCGCGACCAACCGGAACAACGTCGGATCGGCCGTGTACTGGCCGCTTCGAGAAGGCGTGAGCGTTTACCGCCGACCTGCCGACGATGCCAACTGACGCGTCCGACTGGCCGCCGAGCTTGCTGTAGCTGCGGGCCCAGTCGAGTCGGTCGAGGAGCACGGACAAGCGCCCGCCCGACAAGAGTTCCCGAACCCAGCGGTGATTCCACAACCGAGCGCCACCACGCGGTGGGACTCCATCCAGCCAGCCCGAATCCCGAGGCGTTGAGCCCAGGATTCGCAACCGTCACTTCGCTGTCATTGCTGTAGCCGACTTTCCCGGAACAGCCGGGATCCTCCTTGCTGTTGTTGGCTTGGCCACGCTCTTGCATCGATTGCGTTCTGTACCCGTCGATAGTCGGCCGCTACCGGACCGAACGTGAAGATGGCAGCGGCAGGGTCCTGCCGGTGACCGAGCGGCTCGCGGAACCAAATCCACGCGCTCGACAACGTTCCACAAGACCCGACCGTGGTCAGCCGCGATCGGTGCTCCTGGCGAGACTCCGGTATTTCAGGCCGCTCCGTTTGGCGCAGGCCGGTGCCGGACGATGGGCCCCAGGTCAGCTCGCAAGCGGATTGGCGATGTGGAATCCACGGCGTGCCGCAGCAGCGCAGAGCACCGCGTCTGCACTGGTGAACAAGTCCGCGCCCACCGTCAAGGCGCCGGCGAGATGTACCGCGTCGGACCAACGGAGTTCCTCGAGCTCAGCAAGTTCCGCCGCGCTCGCGATCAACCCGCCGGTCGCTTCCACGACGTAAAGGTCTCCCGGGCGAGCAGTTGCCGGACAGGCGCATTGCCTGAACGACCTACGGCGGACCCGAGCATCCGTCCCAGATGGCGGTGGGCTCGCGGCCCTGCCTGATCGCGAGGCAATGACCCGCCGGCCACGGTGGCCGGCGGGTCATTGGGCAACTCCTTGCAGTTCAGCGAACTGGCAGTGGGTATCAGCCGGCGAAGCCGAGGTCGGCCCAGTTGAGGTCGTGATCGGTCGCAACGGATGAGACGATTCGGTCGACGTCGCCGAGGCTCCGTCCGCCGAGCGCTGCGGTTTCGAGCAACGTGGTGCTCGACCGACTTCCGTAGCTGCGGAAGATCGTTCGTTGGAGCCCGCGTACGGTGGCGAAGGACCCGTCATCGAACTGCACGGTGACCAAGACCTCCTGGCCCTGGAACGGTGATTCTGCGCCGAGCCACTCCTCTCCTGGGTTCGTACCACGGATGCCGTCGCTGTCGTAGAGCCCCGCACTGCCTGCTGTGGCAATGCCCGGAAGAGTCGACGATTCATAGAGCACCGTCCCGATCACCCGTTGGGCAACTGGCAGCAACGGGCCGAAGTCCGAAGCGTTGAGTTGACCGGTGAAGTTGTTGGCGGTCGCGCTGGCGGTGAGGGTCACGGGCCCGGAAACCACGGTGCCCCGGCGGGGGATGACGTATGAATCCCGACCGGCCGTGAACACAGTGCCAACAAAGCTGCCGCCCGCGGTCGACAACCCGACTGGGCGTGATCCCGGGAACGTGGTGGCGACCCTGGTCCCATCCACCGAGATGGTGACCTGCTCTCCAACACTGAGCCTGGTGGGGTCGGTGTAGGAGCCGGTCGATCTGGGACCCTCGTCGGGGTCGACGGTTCGGAGCACGACCGGGGTCAGCACCGTCCCCGTCGGGATCCTTGAACCGGCTCCCACTTTGAGGTTGGTGATCTTGTATGCCGTGGTCTCGAGGGTGACGACGTTGCCGGTTTGTGCGCCCGCTGGAGCGGGCAATGATGCAGCACCGGCCGCGCCGATCAGCAGCGCTGCGAGGCCGCTTGCCAGCCGACGACGGTGCCGCCTCAGTCGAGGTTTCTGAACAGAATCCATCAGGTAACTTCCTTTGCGGGTTGTCCATTCGATGAAGCAGGTTGCTCCACCTGAAGCCATGGCAACTCCGTCCATCCGGGTCGCCATACCGGCCGGCGAGCTCGTTTCGAGGATGTTTAGAACTGGACCGGAACATCGCTCCTGCGACGGGCACGAGCCATCGACGTCTCGGCCTCGTGGATCGTGATCGTCTCGATACGGGACCGGATCCGTCCCGGCCGTCGGCGCTGTCTCGCGGGCAGTTGGCGGATGACCGGATCTGCGATGCTCAGGAAGCGCGACCGGTAGCTGTTCGGGGGCAGGCGCCAGAGATCCCTCTGTGATGATTCGACCCGACGATCAGGGCCGAGATCCGCTAACGCCTCTCCTCGAACACGAAGTCCTCGAAGCCGCCTTCTGCCACCTCGGTCAGGCGGTTGAAATACTGCGAGCCCATCAGGTGGCCAAGGAACTGGCGGGGCTTACCGGGAATGTTCGCTCCCATGTACCACGAATCGGTCCGAGGGAAGAGGGTACGGTTCGCGATCCCATTGATCTCGGCATCCCAGCTCACCTCGGCCTCCTCGGTTGCCTCCATGGCGCCGAGACCGGCGTCGTCGAGGTGGCGGATGCACGAGTCGATCCACGCCGTTTGCAGCTCTGCGCCCAGCGGCATCGTGAAGAACACCCCCGGGGCGCCCGGGCCATGGATCATGAACAGATTCGGGTATCCGGCGATGGTCATACCCAGGTGGTTGTCGAAGCGCTCTGCCCACTTCTCCTTCAGGGACACTCCGCCACGGCCCTTCGGGTTGAGCCGGAGCATCGAGCCACTGACGGCATCGAATCCGGTCGCGAGTACCAACACATCGATCGGATGCTCGCCGTGGGCCGTGCGAACACCGTTGTCGGTGAACGATTCGATCGGATCGTCGCGAAGATCGACCAACGTGACGTTGTCGCGGTTGTAGGTCTCGAAGTAGCCGTTGTCGAGGATGAGTCGCTTCGTTCCGAACGGATAGCTGGGCATCAGCTTCTGGGCCGTCTCGGGATCGTCGACGACGCCGCTGATCTTGTCCCGGACGAACTCGGAGATCTCCTCGTTCAGCTCTTCGTCGACATACACCCCGGTGAAGCTGTTGATGGCGAGGTGCATGCCGCCTCGCTCCCACATTTCCTCGTAGCGCGCCTGACGTTCCTCGAAGGTGTGATCGGCGGCCTGAAGCTTGCTCGTCGGGAATGGCCAGCCACCCCGATAGCGCATCGACGCCCGCAAGTCGTCCCACTCCTGCCGGTATTGTTTAAGATCCTCCTGGGGCAAGGGTCGGTTGCGGGCGGGAAGCGCGTACTGGGGCGTGCGCTGGAACACGGTGACGTGATCGGCTGTCTTCGCGATCTCGGGAATGGCCTGGACCCCCGACGAGCCGGTACCGATCACACCGACTCGCTTGCCTTCGAACGACACCGGTTCGTGCGGCCATCGACCGGTGTGATGGATGTCTCCGACGAAATCATCGATGCCGGGATAGTCGGGCTTGTTGGCAACGAAGAGCGCACCGATCGCGCAGATCAGGAACCGGGCAGTGGCCGTCTCGCCCCCCTCGGTCTCGATCGTCCAGTGCTGGGTGTCCTCGTCGTATCGGGCATCGGTCACGAACGTGTCGAACTGGATGTCCTTCCGGAGATCGAACTTGTCCGCGACATGTTCGACGTACGCGAGCACATCGGCCTGGGTGCTCTGCGTCTCGGGCCACACCCACTCGTCGACCAACTCTTGACTGAAGGTGTAGGCGTAGAACGGGCTGCTCGGCGCGTCGACCCGGGCACCCGGGTAGCGGTTGTACCACCACGTACCCCCCACATCGCTGGCGCCGTCGAAGGCCCGGACCGAGAGACCCATCTCGTCTCGCAGATGATAGAGGGCGTAGAGCCCACCGAATCCAGCGCCGATGACGATGGCGTCGTAGGTTGGGTTCGAGCCGACCGGTTCTTCTGTTCCCGAGGCGTTCATCACCATCCCAGGGTAGCAAACGAGACGAGGGCACCAAGCCGTGCCCAGAACCGCAATCGTGGTCGATGACCGCTTCAGTTCGGTGAGTACCGATCGATCACTCCTGTTTCATGTGCT
Organism: uncultured Acidimicrobiia bacterium; assembly: GCA_937890445.1. Classification (GTDB taxonomy): domain Bacteria; phylum Actinomycetota; class Acidimicrobiia; order Acidimicrobiales; family SZUA-35; genus JAHECQ01. The sequence continues at coordinate 18,699 of CALACD010000242.1, forward strand.
CGCTCGATGATCTCGAGGCCGAGCACCGAGAACGCGAAGTAGACGATCGCTCCGCTGAGGAGTGCCCAACCCCAGCCGAAGCCCAGGA
>CALACD010000243.1 GCA_937890445.1 uncultured Acidimicrobiia bacterium
ACCCGAAGCCCTGCTCCGCAGGGCCAACATGCCGATTGCTCAGCAGTCTCCTAGTGCCAGCCCGGCGTGGCTAGCCCGGGGCCGGTTGGGCGATGACGACCGGGATGGTGCGGTCGGTCTTGGCCTGATAGCTGCCGTACCCCTGGTGGGCGGCCACGATCCTGGGCCAAAGTTCGGCCCGTTCGTCGTCGGTCGCGGTTCGGGCCACCAGCGTCAGCGGGCCCCTGCCATCGGCTGGCTCGAGTAGGAACGCGGGGTGGGCGACCATGTTCTGGTACCAGTCGGGGTGGCGGTCATCGCCTCCCTTGGACGCCACGAACACATAGGTGTCGTCGTGCTGGATGGGCGCGGTGAGAAAGACGGTGCGGGGCTGTCCCGAGGTGCGTCCAGTGGTGGTCACCGTGCACACGGCCATGTTGGCCAGCCGCGCACCGAGTCTGCGGCCCGAGAGCCTCAGGACGCAGCGGTGCGCCGCGTTCATGGCCTGCATCTTGGTGTCTCTGATGCGGTCTCTGGTGCGGTCCGGCATCGCTGCAGGCTAGGCGCAGCTTGCGTGACGACGAACGTCGTTCAACACTCGTTGCATGTCCAACGCTCCCGTGGTGCACATCGACCCCCAGCAATTCTGGAATGACCCGTACCCGATGTTGGCCCGAATGCGAGCGGAAACGCCGATCTGCTTCGTCCCGGAACTCCAGGCCACGCTTCTGACCCGCCGCAACGACATCCACGCCTGCGAGAAGAACGTGGCGGTGTTCTCGTCCGACCAGCCGGGTGGTCTGATGAACGTCCTGATGGGCAAGAACATGATGCGCTCCGATGGCGACGAGCACCGTCGGGAGCGGTTCGTGTACTACCCGGCGATCTCGCCTCGTCGGGTCGAAGCCTCGTGGGCGGCGACCTTCGATGCGCTGGCCGATCAGGTTCTGGCCGATCTGGTCCCGAGGGGTTCGGCCGACCTGGTCCCGGCGTATGCAACGGCGTTGAGCGGCGAGGCGCTCAAGTCGATGACCGGCCTGACCGGGATCTCCTTTGCCGACCTCGACGCATGGAGTCAGGCCATGATCGACGGGGTCTCCAACTATGGTGGCGACGCCGAGCTCGAAAGCCGCTGTCGACTGGCCGTCGACCAGATCGACGCAGCGATCGATGCCCACCTGCCGGCGCTGCGGGCGACGCCCGATCACAGCCTGTTGTCGGTGATGATCGCCGGTGGGATGCCACTCGACAATGTGCGGGCCAACATCAAGCTCACCATCTCCGGGGGCCAGAACGAGCCCCGTGATGCCATCGCCGGTGCCGTGTGGGCGCTGCTGACCCATCCCGAACAACTCGACCTGGTGCAGCAGGGAGAAGTGTCGTGGCTCCAGGCCTTCGAGGAGTACTGCCGATGGATCGCCCCCATCGGGATGTCTCCTCGGCGGATCGCAGCCGAACACACCTTCGGTGGTGTCGACTTCGAACCCGACGAGCGCGTGTTCCTGATGTTCGCCTCGGCCAACCACGACGAGGACCATTTCGATCACCCGGAACGCTTCGACGTTGGTCGTGACACGTCGGCCAACCTCAGCTTCGGGGCTGGCCCCCATTTCTGTGCCGGCGCGGCAGCGGCTCGGAGTCTGGTCGGTGGTGTGGCGCTGCCTCGTCTCTTCGATCGAATCGGGGATCGGCTGCGGCTCGATGAAACTGCTCCCGAGCCGGTCCGGTTCGGCGGATGGGCCTTTCGAGGGCCGCTGACGCTACCCGTTCGCTGGGACTGAGTTCGTTGCAGCCAGGTTCGGTGCAGCTGGGTTCGGTGCAGCCAGGTCTGAGAGCGATTCGCTGGTTCAATGGCCGGCGTTGTTTCAGTAGCCGACGCTGTCCAGCACCACCAGGAACTCGCAGGCTCCGGCCAGGAGCGTGAAGACATGCCAGATCTCGTGGTAGCCGAACACGCTGGGCCGAGGGTCCGGTGCCTTGCGGACGAAGCAGGCCGCACCGGCGGCGTAGAGGAAGAAGGCGGCGACCAGTAGCAGGGCGCTGTCGGCCCGCTGCGAGAGCACCATGCCGGGTACCGCCAGCATCGGGACGGTGCCCAGGATCGGGAACATCCAGCAGCACGGATCGTGATCGGCGGTCAGCCGGGTCAGCTTGAGTGCCATGCCGACGGCGGCCAGTGTCCAGGCCACGCCAACGATTGCTCGCCCCGCCGACCCGCCGATGCAGCTGAGAGCCAACACGGTGGTGGTGCCGGCCATGTGGAGGAAGATCATCGAATGGTCGAGGCGCCGCATCCAGAATCGGGCAAGCACGCTCTGGGCCAGCCGGTGGTAGGCGGCGCTGGTGGTGAACATCACGAAGGCGGTCAGGGCGTAGACGATCGCTTCGGTTTCGTGAGCCGAGCCCGAGGCCGTCGTCACCAGGGCCGCGCCCGATGGGATCGACACCAGAGCTCCGAGCTGGTGGAATCGTCCCCGCAGGCTGGGTCTGGCACCGTAGATCGGGTGGGTGGGAAAGCTAACGCTGTGCGGTGAGCAGCCAGAGACTTCCGGTCTTGGCGTTCTTTCCGGTCTGGAGAACTCGGCCGGTGGGAACGATCACTTCCTCGACCCGACTCGGGTCGAAACCGGCATCGATGGTTGCTGCGGTCAGGTCCATGTCTCGCATCGGCCCCCAGAACGGTTCGTGGTTGTTGTACGTGTCCCAGTCGATCATGGTCTGGGTCAGGGGGTCGACGCCGGTGTAGCCGGGGAAGTCGGCATGCACGATCATCCCGCCCGGTGCGAGCAGCCGGTGGCACTCGGCCAGCATGTTCCGCAGCGCGTTCGGCGACATCTCGTGCAGCACGATGTGCGAGACGATCAGGTCGAAAGAACCGTCGTCGAAGTCGGTGTGCTCGGCGTTCTGCTGGGAGAAGTGCACGGCTCGGCCCAGGGCTTCGGCCCGGGCGTGGGCGTACCGCAGCACGGGCGCGCCGAGGTCGATACCGTGCACGTGCGCGGCCGGGAAGGCGTCGACGTAGGGCAGGGTCGAGTGACCGACCGTGCAGCCCATGTCGAGGATGCGCCGTGGGGCGAAGTCGGGGTGGCGGGTCGACAGGTAGTTGGCGACGATCGATTGGCCGTAGTCGTCGTTGAGTGCACCCATCTGACCCATGGCATAGACGTAGACCCCGCGGTCGTAGAGGGCGCCGACCGCCACATCGTCGGCCGTGTACTCGCCCCGATAGCCGCCGGGCATGGCGTGAATGTCGACCTCGGCGCCATACCACGGGATGGTCAGGTCTGGATCGAGGCGGAGCGTTCCCAGTCCTCGGTCGACGTGCTTGGCTCGGGTCGCGAGCTCGTCGGCCTGTCGGATGACGGAGTCGGCGACCGAGCTCCACAGCAGATGCTGGCTTGATCGACGGACCGAGCTCCACAGTCGGTAGTACGAGTCCGTGCCGAGGGCTTCGCGGATCTCGTGCCGATCCGCCGGTTCCCGACCCTGTTCGGCTTCCCAGAGGGGTCGGGCCCGATGTTCGTAGATCTCCCGAACACCAGGGCTGACCCGAGTGGCGATATGGCTCTTGAGCGCTTGCACGAATCGTTCGCGTGCCAGCTCGTCATGATGTTCGTCGGGCAGCATCGCATGGTGTTGCTGGCTCATGTCATTTCTCCTACTGGTCAGAGCTCGTCGAAGGCGCGCTGGACGACGGCCGCATACTGCTGTTGGCTCTCCCCGGCCACGGCTTCTTCCCGCATCTCCTCGAACACGCGGAAGACCCGCGCCGCGAACGCGACGGCGTCGTCGGCGAGCGCTTGGGCGTCGTCTCCGACCGGTCGATACGCCTCCACCGCGCCTGCGGTGAGTGCACCCGACGTCTCGAGCAGTGCTTCGAGCGACGACACGCGCTCTCGCAGCGCCCACACTTCGGCCGACAGGGCCGTGACGATCGCGATCACCGCATCGGTGGCGCCGGCGTCGTCGAAGTAGGTGGGCCGAGCGCCCCGAGCCTTCGTCGGGAAGGACCGACCTTCGACCGGCTCGGCCTGCGGAATCGTCGGTCCAGACATGTTCCACGTTTGCACCTTCGCCGATCTCACGCAAGGAAGTCGGGTCAGGGCTGGGCTCGAGTGCCACCGGAGACGGCGACCTTCTTCCCGCATTGACGCCGAGACCGTCCGTTCCACATCGGCGGTTGCTTCGTGTCACGCTCGTTGTTGGATCCGGTGCGATCCTTCGAGATCGGCCGGCTCGCTACAGGTCGATCACTTCTTCCAGCACATCGCCGAGGTGTTCGGCCAGCGACTTCTTGCGTTTCTTCTTCTTGCCCTTGGGCTTGTGATCGTCTCGCACCCGGTCATCGGCGTCCCGATCGCTCTCCCGGTGGTCCCGCGATCTGCCTGGTTCAAGGGGCTGGGGAACCGATGTTCGTGTCGCCGGGGGAGGAGGCTGATTGCCTTCGCCCAGGCGATCGATCTCGCCGCGGTCGAGCCAGATGCCCCGGCATTGGGGACAGACGTCGATCTCGATACCGCTGTGATAGCGGGGTTGCAGCATCTGATCGGTGCACAGCGGACAGTTCACGGACTACATCCTGTCGAGTTCTCGATGGGCTTCGGCCAGCGCGATCGAATCGATCCGGAGTCGTTCGAGTTCGTCGGCCAACGACTGCTTGTTGGGGCTGCGATCCAAGGTCCGTTCGTGTATCCGGGCGACGAGCAGATCGAGGTCGACCAAGGTGGCGTCGATGTGGCCCTCGAGCTCCTCGAGACGGTTGGCCATCGTGCTCACGGTGTCATGGCGTCGTCTCATGGTGGCGATGAGGGCGGTGTCCTCGGCCGTTGGGTCGAGCCGAGAGCGCAGCGCGTTCTTCAGTTCGGCGGCGGCTCGGTCAGGGTCGAGATCAGCCAGGGCGGCCCGCAGCGAGGCACGGTCGGCCTCGGCCAGATGCAGATCGGCAATGACACGATCCACCACCATCAAGGTGCCGGAATCGTCGCCGGCCGCAGCGACGCGGGCGCGAGCGGCCGCCGCCCGCGGAACCCACGACGGTTCGGACACTCAGCAGGACCTCGTCGGAACATGACCACCGATAGTAGCGAACGAAGCTCGCCCGATATCGGTCGGGGCCTTCGTTGCCGACCCCGGCTTCCGCGGCTTCCAACCCGGCGGCCCCGGCGTCACCCCACAGCAACCGCTGCACATCTACGATCGACTGACCAGTGGCCACAACAACGACTCGACGAACGACTCGACGAACGACTCGACGAACGACTCGACGAACGACTCTGGCCTGTATCTGCCTGCTGATGGGCGCTGCATGCTCGGGTCCGAGCAGCGACGCCTCGACGCCGACGTCGCTCATCGTGCCTCGCTCCGAGTCGACGGCCCCGCCGAGCACGTCGATCACCCCGAGCGGGCCTTCGGCGTCCACCGAGGGGTTCGACCTCGCCACCACGGCCTTCGAGGTGATCGACGGTGACACGTTCGACCTCTTCACCGAAGACGGAGCGGCCGCCCGAGTCCGACTGATCGGCGTCGACACCCCGGAACGGGGCGAGTGCTTCCACGATGAGGCCCGCGCCGAGCTGCGGCGGCTACTCGATGCAGGACCGGTCACCACCGAGGTCGATGTGTCCGATGTCGACCAGTTCGGGCGATCGCTGCGTTACGTCTTCGTCGACGGAACGCTGGTCAAAGAACAACTGGTTCGGGACGGCTTCGCCATCGCCCGCCGGTATCCACCCGACACCGGGTACGCCGAACGGCTCGAAGCAGCCCAGGACGACGCGAGCTCGGCAGAGCGGGGCCTGTGGGCGCCCGACGCCTGCGGCCAGCGAATGGCCGGTGCGAGCAGCGCGATCGTCGTCGTTGCCGTCGAGGCCGACGCCCCCGGCGACGACGCCGCCAACCTCAACGGCGAGTGGGTCGAGATCGCCAACCAGGGCACCATCGATCTGGAACTGACCGGCTGGACGGTTCGAGACGAGTCATCGAGCCACCGCTATGCGTTCCCCGACGGCTTCACCCTGGCGGCGGGGACGTCGGTTCGGATCCTGTCGGGATGTGGTGAGGACAGCACCGGCCAACTGCATTGGTGCGAACGCGGCAGTGCTGTCTGGAACAACAATGGCGACACCGCCTTCGTCCGAGATCCTGCCGGCAACATCGTCTCGTCGCTCGACTATTGAGCCAACTGTCGCTGCTGAGTCGAACGAGCGGGACGGCAGCGGCGTGCGACACTGGCCCGGTGAGAATCCTGTCCTATCGCTGGTGGTTCGAGAATCGGCAGACGGGTGAGATCACGTTCGCCCAGTTCCCCAACTGGCCGATGTTCGCAATCGGTGCCGGCTGGCTGGTGGGGGCCGTCGCCGACGACGGCAGCACCATCGATCGGACAGCCGCCATCGCGGTCACCGGACTCTGGGTCTACTGGGGAACCCTGGAACTGATCCAGGGTGTCAATCCATGGCGCCGGCTGCTGGGGGCCGTGATCGTCGTCGCTCAGTTCGGGAAGCTGGTGACCTGAGCCGGTCTGATCAGCCGCTTGGTTGTCGACTGGCCCGCACCGCCTTCACGAAGTCAGGGTGCACGGCACGCAAGGTCACAACCGGTCCGCTTCCCTTTCGTGGTACCGCAAGGGTTCGCCGGGCCGCCAGGTTCGTGAACACCGAGACGAACAGGACGATCAGAAGCAACGAATCGATGATCCAGTCGACCAAGGTGGTGTCGGCGGCGGCTCGCACTGCCAACCCGATGAGCGCCAGCGGGACGAAGGACATCGTCGACCACCGATTGAGGTCTCGCCACACCGAGAAACGCTCGTGCTGTGGTTGCGTGATGGGAACGA
>CALACD010000244.1 GCA_937890445.1 uncultured Acidimicrobiia bacterium
AGAAGGAGATAACGAAGGCCTACCGACAGTTGGCGCGGGAGAATCACCCCGACACCAATCCGGACAACCAAGCGGCAGAGAATCGGTTCAAGGAGATCTCTGCCGCCTATGACGTCGTCGGTGATACCGAGTCCCGAAAGGAGTACGACGAACTTCGGCGACTGGGGCCCTCCGCCGGTGGTGGCGGTTTCGGTGCTCCGTCTCGCGGAGGTGGAGTGCCGTTCAACATGGATGGTGCCGACCTGGGCGACATCCTCGGAGGCCTCTTCGGCCGAGGCGGGCGGTCGGGCCGGTCCCAAGGACCGGTTCGAGGCGATGATCTCGAGACCCAACTCCACTTGAGTTTCGATGACGCCATCGCTGGTGTCACCACCTCGGTTCACCTCACCTCGGATGCTCCCTGTTCGACGTGTCACGGGACCGGAGCGTCTCCCGGCACAGCACCGGCGACCTGCGGAACCTGTGGCGGACGAGGTGTGCTCGACGAGAACCAAGGATTGTTCTCCTTCAGTCAGCCGTGCACGGTCTGCGGCGGCCGCGGCCGGGTCGTCACCGATCCATGTCGTACCTGTGGGGGAAACGGATTGGAGCGTCGTCCCCGGCAGGTCAAGGTGCGCATTCCGGCCGGAGTCAAGGACGGGCAGCGCATCCGACTGAAGGGACGGGGTGGCGTGGGCCGCAACGGCGGACCACACGGCGACCTGTTCGTCGTGGTCGATGTCGCTGCTCACAAGATCTTCGGGCGTAGCCAGAAGAACCTGACCGTAACCGTTCCGGTGACCTTCGCCGAAGCAGCGCTGGGGGCCAACGTCGCCGTTCCCACCGTCGATGGTGGATCGGTCACGTTGAAGATTCCGGCTGGTACGCCAACCGGCAAGAAGTTCCGAGTGAAGGGCAAGGGTGTTGCTGCAGGAACCAACTCGCCTGCCGGAGATCTGGTGGTCACCATCGAGATCGCCGTACCGGCGAAGCTGACCGACGAGCAACGCCAAGCGGTCGAACGACTTGCCGAGCTGCTGCCCGACTCGCCCCGCGGCCATCTCCTCACGGCGACGGAGTCGTGATGGAACGCCAGCCCGACCATGCCGTGTACGTCATTTCGGTGGCGGCCGAACTGGCCGGGGTTCATCCCCAGACGCTCCGCTTCTACGAGCGGCGAGGACTGCTCGAACCATCACGGACCGACGGTGGTCGCCGTCGGTACAGCGATCGAGACATCGAGATGCTGCGACGAATCCAAGCGATGACCGACGAAGGTCTCAACCTGGTCGGGGTCAAGCGGATTCTCGAACTCGAAGCCCGACTCGCCGAGTACGAGCAGAAGCTGGCCGCTCTCGAAGCCGCCTCGGAACGGGCCGTCGAGGCTGCTCATCGACAGTACCGCCGGGACCTGGTCCCGATCACCCAGGCAGTGACCCTCTATCAGAAGCGTCGTCGCTGACGACGACCGGAATTCACAAATCTCACGGTGGTCGGAAGTTCGACCACAAATCTCACGGTGGTCGGAAGTTCGACCACAACTCTCACGGTGGTCGGAAGTTCGACCACAACGGCATCGGGTGACCGGCGCCGCAACAGCAACGACAGCCCCGAGCGCTGTCAGACAGGAGCATTGAGTCCCATGACCATCGACCCCAACCGCTGGACCATCAAGACCCAGGAAGCCGTGGCCGCTGCAATCGAGCGAGCACGCACCGACAGCAATCCAGAGGTCACTCCCGATCACCTCCTCGCCGCCCTTCTGGGTCAGGCCGACGGAGTGGTGCTGCCGGTGCTGAACAAGGTCGGCCGACAACCTTCCGCTCTGCGGGCCGAGACCGAGGCCGCGCTGGCATCGCTGTCCAAGGCCTACGGCTCCGAACCTCGCCTCAGTCGAGCCTCCAACCGGATCTTCGCCGATGCCGACGGCGTGCGAACCGATCTCGGCGATGAGTACCTCTCGACCGAGCATCTTCTGGTGGCATTGGCCAATCCCGACGCTGGAGGCGCCACCGCCAAGCGGCTCGATCTGTCCCGAGAAGAACTTCTGCGTGCACTGCAGGAAGTTCGGGGTTCGCATCGGGTGACCAACCAGAATCCCGAGGGCCAGTTCCAGGCTCTCGAAAAGTACGGACGCGACCTCACCGAGGATGCTCGGGCCGGGAAGCTCGATCCCGTGATCGGTCGCGATTCCGAGATTCGGCGAGTCGTTCAGGTACTCAGTCGCCGGACCAAGAACAACCCGGTACTGATCGGCGAGCCCGGTGTGGGCAAGACGGCCATCGTCGAGGGGTTGGCCCAGCGCATCGTCGAGGGCGACGTGCCCGACAGCCTTCGGGACCGGCGGGTCATCGCCCTCGACATGTCGGCCATGCTGGCCGGCGCCAAATTCCGAGGTGAATTCGAGGAGCGGTTGAAGGCCGTCCTCAAGGAGATCACGGATGCCGAGGGTGAGGTCATCACCTTCATCGACGAGATGCACACCGTGGTCGGCGCCGGCGCGGGTGGCGACTCGGCCATGGATGCCAGCAACATGTTGAAGCCGATGCTGGCTCGCGGTGAGCTTCGGATGGTCGGCGCGACCACGCTGGACGAGTTCCGCAAGTACATCGAGAAGGACCCCGCTCTGGAGCGACGGTTCCAGCAGGTATTCGTCGGCGAACCCTCGGTCGAAGACTCCATCGCCATTCTGCGAGGTCTGAAGGAGCGGTACGAGGTTCATCACGGTGTCCGCATCCAAGACTCGGCCCTCGTCGCGGCCGCCGTGCTGTCCGACCGCTACCTGACCGGTCGATTCCTCCCCGACAAGGCCATCGATCTGATGGACGAGGCGGCATCCAAGCTTCGGATCGAGATCGATTCGCTGCCCACGGAGATCGACGTCGTGGAGCGACGTATTCGTCAACTCGAGATGGAACAGGTGGCATTGGTCAAGGAGACCGACGCCGCCTCGATCGACCGGCGATCCGAGCTCGAAGGCGAGCTGGCCGACCTGAACGAATCGGCCCTGGCGATGAAGGCTCACTGGCAGAACGAGAAGGACGCGATCGGAAGAATTCGCCAGTTGAAGGAAGAGATCGAAGGACTGCATCGTGACGTCGATCGCGAGACCGACCTCGAGAAGGCGGCGGAGATCCGCTACGGCCGAATTCCTGATCTGACCCGCCGCATCGAGGAGGCCACCGATGCACTGGCCCTCCTGCAGACCGAACAGACGATGCTGAAAGAAGAGGTCGACGAAGAGGACATCGCCGAGGTGGTCAGTCGGTGGACCGGTGTGCCCATCAGTCGACTGGTCGAATCGGAGTCCCGCAAGTTGCTGCGGCTCGAGGACGAACTCCACCATCGTGTCATCGGTCAAGACGAAGCAGTTTCGGCGGTGGCCAGCGCCATCCGGCGAAGCCGGGCCGGGCTGTCCGACCCGAACCGGCCGATCGGGAGCTTCCTCTTCCTCGGCCCCACCGGTGTCGGCAAGACGGAACTGGCCCGGTCCTTGGCCGAGTTCCTCTTCGATGACGACAAGGCGATGGTTCGCATCGACATGTCGGAGTACATGGAGAAGCACGCCGTCAGCAGACTGATCGGCGCCCCGCCCGGCTACGTCGGGTACGACCAGGGTGGTCAGCTCACCGAAGCCGTACGGCGACGGCCCTACGCCGTGGTGTTGCTCGACGAGGTCGAGAAGGCTCACCCCGACGTGTTCAACGTCTTGTTGCAGTTGCTGGACGACGGCCGTCTGACCGATGGGCAGGGCCGGACCGTGGATTTCACCAACATCGTGTTGATCATGACGTCGAACATTCCTGGCGACCCTGGCGACTTCTTCCGCCCCGAGTTCATCAACCGGATCGACGACATCGTTCGCTTCCGGCCGCTCACGGCCGAGGACCTCACCAGCATCGTGGACATTCAACTCGGTCTGCTGGAGCGGCGTCTGGCCGATCGAAGGATGACCATGGAAGTCACCGATGGGGCCAAGCTCCGACTGGCCGAGATCGGCTACGACCCGGCCTTCGGTGCTCGTCCGCTGAAGCGAGTCATCCAGAGAGAGGTGGCCGACCGGGCTGCGTTGTCGATTCTCGACGGGCAACTCCACGAGGGTGCGAAGCTGCGTGTGGACGTCGATGCCGACGGTGAGTTCGAGGTCCTCATCAGCTGAGTGCCGTGGTTCGAGATCGGCGGCCATGGGGTCCGACACCGAGTAGCTTCGCGGCATGTCGGTCTCGGAGCCCTCACCTCGCAAGAAGAAGATCGTCGCCCCGCTTCCGCCGGCCCTTCGACCGGGGTCGGTGGAGGAGCGGTACCAGCGGCAACTGAGCATCTTTGGCCCGTTGGCTGATGTGCACGAGGTCCAGGCGACGACCGAAGAAGCCTTGATCGACGGTGCACGCGATGCCGATGCGCTGATGACGACGTGGGGGGTGAAGATCACCCGCAACGTCATCGAGAACCTGGACAGATGCCTCATCATCGGTCTGGCCAGTGTGGGAGTGGACATGGTCGACGTCGAGGCAGCCACCGACCACGGCATCGTCGTCAC
>CALACD010000245.1 GCA_937890445.1 uncultured Acidimicrobiia bacterium
CACCGACCACGGCAACGTCGGCGGGAAGGGCGGCGCCGCCTCGATCGAGGGTGGCCCGGTAGGACGGAATCTGGCCGTACATCTTGAAGGCCTCGTTGATCGTCTCCCGCCCGGCGTCGACGTCATCGCTCAGGAGCACCGGCACCATGGCAACGAAACGTGGCGCGGGGCGACCTGCGGCCGCCGCGGCTTCGCTCATGGTCGGTATGGCGATGTCACGGAGATACTCGATGCCGCCCATCCAGGTGATCGTGCCGTCGGCCAGGCGCCCGCACAGCCGCAGCATGGCCGGCCCCAGTGCCGCTACCAGCACGGGTGGTCTGGTGGCCGAGCCGACGGTGACGTTGGACTTGACGTTGTAGAGCTCGCCTTGGTGATCGACCGCTTCCCCGGCCAGCAGGCCATTCAGGATGGTGAGGTACTCGCGGGTGTGGGGGATGGGCTTGGAGTAGTCGAGACCGAGGCTGTTCTCGATCAAGAACCGGTGGCTGAGCCCGATGCCGAGGGCGAGCCGGTTCCCGGAGGCGTCCTGGACGGTGAGCGCCTGCTCCGCCATCACCGTCGGATGGCGAGGGTAGGTGGGCACCACGGCAGTACCCAGCTCGATCTGGCTCGTCTCGCGCCCGGCCAGGGCCAGCGCCATCAACGCGTCGACCGTCCCAACCTGGGGCAGCCAGGCGGAGGCGAATCCGGCCGCTTCGGCCGCCGCCGCCCGCTCGACCAGTCCACCGGTCCCGACCTTGTCACCAGGCATCGACAGCATCGTTCCGACGCGCATGGAAGCTCCTTCGTTGGTTCAGCCAGTTTCTCCGCACGGGACCCTACTCCCGGGCGTGTGGCCAAAGCCAAGGCCGGCACCGAGCCCGATAGCCAGCCAGCCAGCCAGCCAGCCAGCATGGCCGACATCAAGGGCACCGCCTGGTTGCAGCCGCCGTCTGCTTCATGTGAACATCGGTGCCATTGAGCCCGCCATCGTGGACCGGCGGCAACGATCTGGAAGGCCGAAGTCGTGGATTTTGAAGAACTGGTGGGATCGCGTCGCAGCGTTCGTGGGTTTCGCAAGGACCCTGTGCCCAAGGAGCTCCTGGTCGAGGTCATCGAGCTGGCCACGCGGGCACCGTCGTCCATGAACACCCAGCCGTGGTACTTCCACGCCATCACCGGCGCGCCGCTCGAGCTCATTCGAGAAGGCAACACCGAGCGGATGCTGGCCGGGGCCAAGGTGGATCGCGAGATCAAGATGAACGCCCACGGGTACCAGGGGGTCCACCGGGAGCGGCAGAAGGAGATCGCTGTCCAGCTCTTCGACGCCATGGGGATCGCCTGGGACGACAAGGAACGCCGACAGGACTGGGTGATGCGGGGATTCCGTCAGTTCGACGCGCCCGTCTCGGTCGTGGTCACCGTCGACCGTGCGCTGGCCGATGACACGGTGGCCCACTTCGACTGCGGGTCCGCAACCTACGGGCTGGTCCTGGCCGCCACCTCGAAGGGCCTTGGCTGTGTGATCAATGGGCAGGGGATCATGCAATCCTCGGTGGTGCGCGAGCACGCCAATATCCCCGAAGACGAGGTGATCATGACGTGTGTGGCCATGGGGTGGCCAAACGAGGAGTTCTCCGCAAACGAGGTGGTTTCTCGTCGGGTCGACACCGCTGAGGTCGCCACCTTCGTGGGCTTCGACGAGTAGCGCGCTCGGGCCCGCGACCCTGGCGGCCGGCAGGTCCCGCCCTCAGCCCATCCGTTCGATGACGGCGACGGTTCGCTCGACCAGATCGTCCAGATGGAGCTCGCCCATCCCGGCCAGGTTGACCTCGATCCGACCGTTCCACGGCTCGGTCCACTGTGGTGGGATTCCTCGCCCGGTGAGACCCCACAGGGCGCCGACGGTGGCCCCGTTGCAGTCGGTGTCCCAGCCAGCGGCGACCGTGTCGCCGATGGCGGTGGTGAAATCGTCGGCGCCGTTGAGCAGCCCCCAGACCACCAGCGCAAGGTTGTTGACGGTATGCACCGGCGACAGCTCACAGTAGCGATGGTGGATCTCGTCGGGCCCATCCCCAGCCCGGGCCAGCGCCATACCGAGCCGCATCGCCTCGGCGCAATCCGACGCATCAGGAAGGACACCAAGGCCGGCCTCGACGGCGTCGAACAGATCGCCGGCCGCGGGGATGGCGGCCCCGATGGCGGCCACCGCCATCGCCCCGTACACCCCCTCGGCCCGGTGCGACAGCTCGGCATCTCGGCGGGCCAACTCAGCCGCCCGCTCCGGCCTGCCCGGATTGACCCAGCCGTAGACGTCGGCCCGGATCTGAGCGCCGATCCAGTCGTTGAACTCGTTGTCGGCGCACTCGGCCAGATCGAAACCGGCCGGTGATCCGGCCGTGAAGCCATAGCTCGACTTCTCCAACAGGGTGACGAGGGCCCGGCGTTCGGCGGTGAACACGATCCCACCCGGAAGGTGGCGGAGCCAGGCCCTGGCCACGTCGGCGGTGGAGAGGTCGACCCCGTGGTCCTCCAGCATCACGAGGGCCAGGACCGAGTAGTTGAGGTCGTCGTCGGCCTCGGCACGGTCGAATTGGCCCCGGCAGCACTGGGGGAAGTGCCGAGCCACCGTGGTGTCGGGCACGAGGGGCACGTAGTCCCGTAGGGGGAGGGCACCGGCCTGTTCGAGGTAGTCGCTCAGGGCGCCACGGCCTTCTCGCATCGACAGCAGCTCCACCGGCTTGCCGAGCTGACAGCCGCTGACCCGGCCCTGCCAGGCGGAACGGATCCGGTCGTACAACGCGTCGGTCATGGTCGGCAACGCTAGCTGCCGGTGGCCTTCTCCTGCCCACCGGCAAGGTCCGGGGCCGATGGTCGCTCGGCCACGAGTACACCGGCGGCGGCGAGGGCGTCGATGCGGGCACCGTCGTAGCCGAGCACGTCGGTCAGCACGGCCCGGTTGTCCGCTCCCCGGGGTGCCAGGTGTCCATTGGTGCCGATGCCGGCCCCTCGGGCCGGTCGGGCCGGCACGATGAAGCCCCCCTCGGCGCTGGCAAAGAGCTCCCGATGGGCGGCCCAGTCGGTGGCGGCCAGTTCGTCGATCGAGCGCAGCTCGGCCGTGGTGAAGGGCGAGCGGGCCTCCAACGTTGTGCGGAACTGGTCGAAGGAATCGAACGACGCCGCCCATTCGGTGATGATGGCGAACAGCTCGGCCTTGTTGGCCTCCCGATCGAGGGGGTCGGCGAAGCGGGGGTCGTCGGCCAGGTCGGGTCGGTCGAGGGCCACCAGGAGCTGGTCGAACCACGCGACCGGGCTGCCGGCGATACCCCACACTGCGCCGTTTGGCAGCATCAGCAGAGGGCTCTGGTCACCGGCGCCCACGTTGGTGGTGTCCCATCCTCCGGCCAGCTCGGTGGACACCCATTCCTGGATGTAGACGAGCGATTCGACCATGCACACATCCAGGTGGCCTCCCCGCCCGGTGCGTGCCGCCTGGACCAGCAGGCCGTTGATCGAGGTGGCCGCCATCATGGCGGTGGTGACGTCGCCCAACACCAGGGCAGGTTGGTGGGGCGGGCGACCGATCTTGCGACGGTCGTATTCGAGCAGGCCAGACTCGAGATGGCCCATCGGGGCATAGGCCCGACGGTCGGCCCACGGGCCGTCCTGGCCGAACCCGGTGATCGAGCAAT
>CALACD010000246.1 GCA_937890445.1 uncultured Acidimicrobiia bacterium
TCCTTGACGGTGTCGAGGCCCACGAGTGCGTCCAACTCGGCCTGGATCACCTCGAGCGGCCGCGGTTCCTCGGTCTTGGCACGGGCCGACCCCGCCAGATGCGGCAGATGTTCCTCGATGCGGCTCTCGGCCTGGCGCCGGGCCTGCTCACCGGCCGCTTTGAGTTTCTTTGCCAGCTTCTCTGGCCGTCGCACCATGGCTCAGACGCTAGCGGCGACTTCGTGCATCGGCGGGCCAACTCGCTGAGTGGTGGGCGACGCGATCAGATCAGGGGATCGTCGAGGGAGTAGCCCCACCGTTGCATGGCCACGGCGGCCGTCGGAAGCCACGACCGTGCCGTCAGCCGACCTGCCGGCGACTTCAGCCACTGCTTCCACGTCTCGTGATAGCCACGGTCGACCCGCCGTTGCTCGGGTTGCGGGGCCGTCGACCACAGACCGAGCCGATCCATCAGACCCTGGCGCGCCGCGGCCGAATGCAGGAAGTCCTCGAACCGGATCACCTCCACGTGGTCGAGGTCGACGCGATCCTGTTCGAAGAGATGATGGGCCCACAACCAATGGGCCACCAATCGTTCGAGCGTCATGGCCGGCGCCAGACGACGCATCTTGGGCGGGCCCGGTCGGGTCCACTTCTGTGTGGCCAGCGCAACCGTGAT
This sequence comes from uncultured Acidimicrobiia bacterium, assembly GCA_937890445.1. Classification (GTDB taxonomy): domain Bacteria; phylum Actinomycetota; class Acidimicrobiia; order Acidimicrobiales; family SZUA-35; genus JAHECQ01. The sequence continues at coordinate 659 of CALACD010000246.1, forward strand.
GGGGTGTCGAAGCACGATCACGAAGCGGGCCGTCGGCTCGATGGACTGGATCCAACGAGTCTGGAGCAAGGTCTGCGGTGACTTCTCGACGCGGATGGGGGCCGAAGGGCTGGCCCAGAACGGCTCCCACGAGTCTCGCAGCACCCGCCGGTCGGCGTCAGGGGTCAGGCTCGGACCCCGGTGCGAACGAGCATCGAAGGCGAACCGGCCCGGACCGCCGTGCTCGATGGCGGACGGGACCAGACCGTGGAGGTAGTGACCCTCGTCCTCGGGGAAACCGGTTCCCACCAACCCGGTCGCCTCGTCGGCGGCAGCCAACATGGCGGCGACCGACGAAGTGCCCGATCGATGGAGGCCACCGACGAAGATGAAGCCGGGATCGCGGCGCAAGCATCGATCTCCGTCGATCGCTCTCGGTGCGTCGGCGAATGCCGACGCCGATTCGAAACGTTGGTCGGCTCACATCGGCATCCAGGTTGGCGGACTCCCGACACGGGCGAGCGACGTCGAGGTGACGGAACGGCAACGATTGGGTGAATGCTGGGCGGTGCTGTGCCGCATGCATTGGGGCGAGCCCCGACGTCGGTGAGATGGAAGACCGAGTTCAGGTGGTCGCCACCCCGTCACAGCACCGTGTTCACCCTTGGAAGGAAGGATGCACGCAGCGGGCACCGGCCCGCAGTTGGCGAGCCGCAACGGCGGCAGAGGAGTGGCAACATGGCGAATCACAGATGGCTGGCGACGTTGGGCGCCGGGTTCCTGACCATCGCAGCCGGGATGGCTCCGACGACGGCCTCGGCCACGCCCCCGGCCGCATCGTCATCCGAGCAGTCCTTCCAGCGAGTCTCGACCTTCTCGGTCTACACGAACAACGAGAACCCCGAGGACGAGACGGTGGCCGAGATCGTTGCTGCCACCTCCGACGGCCGAACCCTCGTCTATACCGACGGGGTGAACGGCACCATCGGCATCATCGACATCGCCGACCCCGCCAACCCGCTCCCCCAAGGCGTCATCGATGTCGGAGGCGAACCCACGTCCGTGGTGATCGCCGACGATCTCGCCTTCGTGGGCGTCAACACCAGCGAGTCCTACACCGACCCAAGCGGCCATGTGGCCGTGATCGATCTGACCAGTGGAGCCGTGACTTCGGAGGTCGCGCTCGGCGGCCAACCCGACTCCGTCGCCATCAGTCCCGACAAGCGCTATGTCGCCATCGCCATCGAGAACGAACGGGACGAGGAGGCCTGCGCCGATGGCCTCAGTTTGGATGCCGAGGCCGAGGTGTGCATCGATCCGACGACCGGCACCGAGTCCGACCTGGGCGAGCTCCCGCAGGGACCAGCCGGGAACCTGCAGATCCTCGATCTCTCCGGCCCTCTCGATGCAAGCAGCCTGACCACGGTCGACCTGACCGGTCTGGCCGACTACGCGCCCGGTGACCCCGAACCCGAGTTCGTCGACATCAACCTGGCCAACCAGGCTGCGGTGACCCTCCAGGAGAACAACCACGTCGTGCTGGTCGACTTGGCGAGCGGTACCGTGACCGACGACTTCAGCGCCGGCACCGTGACCCTCGACGGCATCGATGCCGTCGAGGACGACATGATCTCGATGACCGAGACGCTCGAGGACGTCCGACGCGAACCGGACTCCATTGCCTGGATGTCGGGGAACCACCTGGCCACGGCCAACGAAGGTGACCTCTTCGGCGGAAGTCGCGGCTTCACGGTGTGGGACGCCAACGGCGAGGTCGACTACGACAGCGGTGTCGACTTCGATCACCTGGCGGCGGCGTACGGCATGTACCCGGAGTCGCGGTCGGAGAACAAGGGATCGGAACCCGAGTCGGTCGAGTTCGCCCGCTTCGGGCGGGACGAGATGCTGTTCGTCGGCTCCGAGCGCGGCAACTTCGTCGCTGTCTACGACCTCGACAGCGCGATGATCCCGACGTTCTCACAGTTGCTGCCCACCGGGCTCGGACCCGAGGGCCTGCTGGCAATTCCCGGGCGAGATCTGCTGGTGGTGTCGAGCGAGGTCGATGACCCTCCGTTCGGCGTGCGGGCCACGGTCTCGATCTATCAGCGGGGCAGTGGTGCCGCCGGTACCCCCGACATCGTCGGCGCTTCGGGCCCCGATGGTGTTCCGATCCCGTGGAGCGCGCTGTCCGGTCTGACCGCTGATCCCAGCGACCCGTCGATCCTCCACGCCGTGTGGGACTCCTACTACAGCCCCTCACACGTCTTCACGATCGATGTCAGCACCGACCCGGCCACCGTCATCTCGGCGGTTGCGCTGTCGAAGGACGGCGAGCCTGCCGGGTACGACCTCGAAGGCATCGCGCTCGATGGAGCCGGCGGTTACTGGCTGGCCAGTGAGGGCAACGTCACTGGTTCGTTGGCCACCACGCCGAACCTCCTCGTCCACGTCGATGGCGACGGCGTCGTGCTCGAAGAAGTCGGTCTGCCCGACATCGTTGAGCAGTGCCGCGCCGCCACCGTCGAGATCACCGATCCCGACGATGATGATGCCGTGGCGTTCGCTCGGGAGCTTCGCTACGGGTTCGAGGGTGTGACCGTCGACCGACTCGGACTCCTCCTCGTCGCTCAGCAGCGGGGCTGGACCTTTGCCGACGTCTCGATCGAAACCGAGGATGGTCTGGTCGACTGCGCCGATCTCAGCGACACCCCGGGGACCACCAACATCTGGACCTACGATCCGACAGCCGAGTCCTGGTCCACGACCGATTACGAGCTGGAAGCCACACCGCAGAACGCGTCCTGGGTCGGCCTGTCGGAGGTCACCGCGTTGAGCGACGGGACCGTCGTGCTCATCGAGCGTGACAACCGCACCGGTGACTTCGCCGAACGCAAGACGCTGGTGCGGACCAGCATCGTCGGACCGGTGATTCTCCACGAAGCCAAGCAGGTGTTCGACCTGATTCCGGCCATGAGGGCCGACAACGGTTGGATCTCCGACAAGCCCGAGGGTTTCGCCGTCGGTGCCGACGGATCGGCGTACGTCGTGAGCGACAACGACGGTGTGGACGACTGGAGCGGTGAAACCCAGCTGCTTCGTCTCGGCCCGGTCGATGACCTCTTCATCCCGAAGGGAACCAGTGTCGCCCTGATCGGAGACGTGCCCTACGGCGGCGGGCAGCCCGAGAACTTCGGGGTCCTGATCGACGAGATCAACGCCGATCCGCACGTCGCAGCGGTGATCCACAACGGTGACACCAAGAGTGGTAGCGGTGCATGCACCGACGAGTACCTCCTGGAGATACGTCACGCCTTCGACACCTTCGTCGACCCGGTCTCCTACACCCCCGGCGACAACGAATGGACCGACTGCCACCGAGAGAACAATGGCGGATGGGTACCAACCGAGCGTCTCGACTTCTTGCGGGCCAACTACTTCGGTCATCCGGGTGTCCCCTACGGCGGTCCCGGGACCGTGGCCATGACGCAGACCGAGCTCGGGTTCCCCGAGAATCAGATGTGGAGCATCGACGGTGTCCTGACCGCGCTGATCCATGTCGTTGGCTCCAACAACAACGACGCCGCGTGGTTCGCCGGTACCGACGTCGATCCGGTGACCGGCCGGTCGTTGACCGACGTCCGTCAGGCCGAGGTGGCGGCGCGGGTGGCTGCAGGCACGGCGTGGATGCACGAAACCTTCGATGCTGCCGACGCCGAGGACGCGCCGGCCGTGCTCATCGTCTGGCACGGCAACCTCTGGGCCGAGTTCGAGAACAGCAGCGCCGACTGGGCGTGGAACGAAGCCACCTCGGCATTCGTGCGGGAGCTCTCGTATCGGGCAGCCGACTTCGGCAAGCCGGTGTTGATCGTGACCGGTGACAGCCATGACTACTACGCATGGCAACCCTTCAGTTCGGCCAACACGCACCCCCTGGCGGCCTTCTATGCCGACCGGGACATCGACCTCGGCACGGTCGGACCCGACCACTATCACGGACCCGTTGCCGACGCCCCGAACGTGACCCATCTGGTCCACGAGGTCTGGGACAACTTCGCCCCCGAGCCTGCCGGGTTCGGGGCCGAGGACTTCGGATGGCTCGAGCTGACCATCGACCCGAGCTCACCTGGGGTGTTCTCCTGGCTTCAGCACACGATCGACCTTCCGGCGCCGACCGAGTAGCGAGGCGTCCGACAATCGAGAGACCTGGCCGGACCGCCGTTGCACTCGTGCAACGGCGGTTTGCGTTGGTGGTTCAGGCCTTGTTCGACAACGTTCATCCAGAAACAACCCTGACGCCGTCCGGTGCTCGGAAGCAGTGTCCTAACGTCGAAATCGGCAGCGCTCGCCCTGGACCTGCTCGACATCGCCGACCCCCACGGTCTGGCCCAGTCCAGCGCCGCCGGCGACGTCGGTGTGGGTGGGAACAGCTTTGCCTTCCCGTTCGTGACGCTCGGACACTGGTGGTACCAACCCATCTCGTCCTAGGCCTGGCCGGACCGCTCGGCCCGCCCGCGGTTCGTGGGACGTCAGGTGATCATCCGCCAACGTTTCGATGAATCCTCTTCCGAGCGGTTCTGTCGGTCGATCGAAATGACAAGGATGTGGTTCATGTGCCTTGATCGCGCCACCATCATCGTCCCGACCCGCAACGAGGAGGAGGGGATCGCCCGCTTTCTCTCAGCGATACCGGACCAGGCCGACCTGGTGGTCGTCGACTCGAGTGACGACCGCACCCCGGACATCATCCGCCGGCTTCGTCCCCAGACCTGGGTCATCCCGGCCAGGGTCAACATCCCCGAGGCTCGCCAGATCGGGGCTGATGCCGTGACCAGCGAGTGGTTGGTGTTCTGCGACGCCGATGTCCTGCTGGCTCCCGACTACTTCGAGATCCTTGGTCGACTCGACGACGATCCCCGGATCGGTGGGTTCGTCGGGACCAAGTCGACGGTCGAGGGCTTCGACCTCTACCACCGGTGGTTCCAGAGGGGCCAGCGTCTGTTCGATCTGGTCGGCATCCCGGCCGCCACCGGATCGAACATGGTCGTCCGACGACCGGCGCTCGACTCCGTTGGCGGCTTCGACCCGACCTTGACGGTCAACGAGGACACCGAGTTGATGTTCCGACTGGTCAAGGGTGGATGGCGAGTACCGTTCGAGCCGAGGTTGCAGGTCCTCTCGTTCGACCATCGCCGCCTCGAAGCCGGCGTTGCCCGAAAGCTGGCGCACGGCGCGGCGCGCAACACTGCCCTCTACCTCGGGGTGTTCGGGCGCAGCGTGCGCGCCAGCGACTGGGGCTATTGGACAGCGCAGTGACGATGACCGGTCTCGACACGCAGACGACGATCCAGGAGGCAGCGATCCTGGCTCGCCACGTGCCGATCCTGCGCATGGACGGCAGCGAACGCTTCGGACCGACGGCGGTCGACGGCTTCGTGGCGAACTCCGTCCTCGTCGATGGTTCGGGAGCAACGATGTCGCCACCCGATCTGCGGGACCTGGACGGCCGATGGGGACGCGAGTGCCACCTTCGCTTCGTCACCGACGACGAACGCAACCAACGGACGGGCCGGCTTCGGAGCCGCCGATTCCGCACGAGCAGCTCGCGGCTGGCACGCGTCGGCCTCTTCGGCCGGTTGATCGACGCGTTGTTCCTGCTCTCGGTCTGGATCCGGCCGACCGTGCCGCGGGGAACGACCCAGGCCGCGCTGGAGAAGGCGCTGGATCTCGGCCTGCATGATCGACCGACCTGCTACGGACGTGTCGTCAGCGCCGGCGAGTGGCTGGTTGCGCACTACGCCTTCTTCTACGTCATGAACGACTGGCGATCGAGTCATCGAGGCCTCAACGACCACGAGGGCGATTGGGAACAGGCATGGATCTACCTGGACCCGGTCGACCAGACGCCGATCTGGGTCGCCACCACGAGCCACGAACACCAGGGTCCGGACAGCAGGAGACACTGGGACGATGCCGAGCTCGAAGTCTGTGGCGATCGTCCGGTGTTGTACGCGGCCGCTGGCTCCCACGCGTTGTTCTACCGACCCGGCCATTTCGTGAGTCGCATCGACATTCCCGGCTTCCGCTGGCTGTTCCGTCTCCAACGAAGCTTCCAGCAGCTCCTCCGGCGACCGCCGACGCACAGCAACCGCGGAGCAGGCCCGGCGCTCGGCGTTCCCTTCATCGACTGGGCCGATGGCCTAGGTGCCGAGATCAGCCAATGGCAGTTGGAACCCATGACCGGGCACGCCTGGTTGGAATCCTTTCGCGGCCGTTGGGGTCACGACACACGCGACCCGCTCAACGGTGAGCGGGGACCGTCAGGACCCAAGTTCGATCGCGAGGGCCAGGTGCGGGCGTCGTGGGCCGATCCACTCGGATTCGCCGGACTCCACGGCAGTCCACCGCCATCGGCAACGGCGTCGCGAGTGAACCTGGAGAAGATCGAACACGCGCTCAGCGATCTCGACGACGACATCCGGCGCCGGGGGCGCCTCCTTCCGCTGTTGCATCAGACGGCCCGCACCTCGGAACTGCGTGCCGAGTCAGCCCACCTCACCGAGCTCTTGCGACAACAGACCGAACTGGTCGACCTGCGGAACGGTCTCCGGGTCGGTCAGCCTCGCATCGACGGCATCCGTGACCATCTTCGACGCCCGGCGGTGCCGATCCCGGCGACGGACCGGTCGGCCTGGGTACGTGACGGATGGGCCGCGCTCACCGTGCCGGCGATTCTGTGCAGCGTGGCCATGGTGCTCCTGTTCGATCGCCTCAGCCTGGGGCTCGTCGTTCTGGGAGTTGCGGCCTGCACCATTCCTCTCGACCACGCCATCCGCGGGCATCGGCGCCGGGCATTCCGGCTGGGTGCCACCGGGGTGGCGGCGCTGCTCTTCGCCACCTTCCTCGTGCCAGCAATGTGGCAGCGAGCAACCGTGGCAACCGGATCAACCCTGGTGGTGGGGGCGCTGATCCTGCTGGCTGTCAATCTCCACGAGCTGCTCCAGCGACCGGACACCGACGCCTCGACCTCACCGAGGGCGGGTGCCGAGTTCGAGCCGAGTGGATCTGTCCCACCACCGAGGCGGGAGTGAAGCGAGCGATCAGCCGTCAGCGAGATGTCGACCGTGTCGAGATCCATCGTTGCCTCGCTGGTCGGCGAAGTCGGCGACATCGAGGGCCGCCCGCATGTCGGCAACCAGCGAGGCGGCTTCGTCGATGGACGCGCCGTCGAGGATGCGACGCATCAGGGCCGACGCGGTGATGATGCCGTCAGAGGTCCGCGACGCGGCAACGGCGTGCTCGGGGGTGGAGATGCCGAACCCGACGACGACCGGGATGTCCGACACTGCCTTGACCCGGGCGCTGAGCACGGCGGCCGCATCGTCGAGTTGACTGCGTTCGCCCGTGGTCCCCATGGTGCTGACCGAATAGAGGAAGCCGGCGGTTCGCTCGACCAACATCGCCAGGCGCTCATCCGAGGTGACCGGGGCAACCAGCAGCACGTTCTCGATGCCGTGACGGCGCGCCGTCTCTATCCAGTCGTCGGCCAGTTCGATGGGCAGGTCGGGCAGGATGGTTGCCGACACCCCGGCTCGGGCCAGGTCGGCGGCGAAGCGCTCGTGGCCGTAGCGGTACACCAGGTTGTAGTAGGTCATGGCCAGCAACGGGACCCCGAAGGTCCGGGTCGCCAGAGCGGACAAGGCCGACGCCGGCGTGATGCCGTTGTCGAGGGCCTGGACCGAGGCCTCCTGGATGGTCGGCCCATCCATGGCGGGGTCCGAGAACGGGATGCCGACCTCGACTGCATCGGCACCGGCCTGGATGACGGCCTCGACCAGCTCCAGCCAGTCGGGCACGATGCCGGCCGTGACGTAGGGCATCAAGAGCTTGCGACCGCTGGCCCGCTTGGCCCGCAGCTCGGTCTCCAGCGACAGCGTGGGTCGTGCGGTGGTCATGCCCGGATTCCTCCCTCGAGCTTCGCTTCTTGCTCCAACCGGTCCTGGACTTGCTGCACGTCCTTGTCTCCTCGGCCCGACAGGTTGACCAGGACGGTCTGTCCCTGCAACTGGTCGGCCTCCTGGATGACCCAGGCAATGGCGTGGGCCGACTCGAGAGCGGGGATGATGCCTTCACGTCGAGCCAACATCTGGAAGGCGTCCACCACCTGATCGTCGGTCACGGGGTGGTACTCGGCTCGGCCGTTGGCCGACAGGAATGCATGCTCGGGACCGATGCCGGGATAGTCCAGACCGGCAGAGATCGACTCTGCTTCGAGGATCTGACCGACTTCGTCCTGCATGAAATAGGCCTTCATGCCGTGCACGATGGCCGGCACGCCCCGGCCGACGGCAGCACCACCGGCCGGTTCGACGCCGATGAGGCGGGTGGTCGGCGAGTCGGCGAACCCGGCGAACAGACCGGCCGCGTTGGAACCTCCCCCGACGCAGGCCACTGCCAGGTCGGGCATCCCGCCGAGCAGTGCCTGGCTCTGACGATTGGCCTCGCAACCGATGATCTCGTGGAACGATCGCACCATCCACGGGTAGGGGTGAGGACCCATGACAGAACCAATGCAGTAGTGGGTGTTGGTCACCTCACTGACCCAGGCCCGCATCGCCTCGTTGACCGCGTCCTTGAGGGTCCGACTTCCCGACATGGCCGGCACCACCTCGGCGCCGAGCAGTCGCATGCGAAAGACGTTGAGGGCTTGGCGTTCCATGTCGACCTCGCCCATGTAGACGACGCATTCCATGTCGAGAAGGGCGGCCGCGGTGGCGGTGGCGACCCCGTGTTGACCGGCCCCGGTCTCGGCGATGAGCCGGGTCTTGCCCATGCGCTTGGCCAGCAGCGCCTGACCGATCACGTTGTTGATCTTGTGGCTGCCGGTGTGATTCAGATCCTCCCGCTTGAGCAGGAGTCGCAACCCGAGGTCGCTGCCCAGGTTGGAACACTCGGTCATCGGCGACGGCCGACCGGCGTAATCGGTGAGCATGGTGAGGAACTCGGTGCGGAACTCGTCCGAAGACCACGCGTCACGGAACGCAGCCTCGACCTCCTGACAGGCTCCCACCAACGGTTCGGGTACGTAGCGACCGCCGAACTCACCGAAGAATCCGGCGTCGCTCGGATCGGTCATGGCGATGCGGGTCTGTTCTCCGACGTGAAGCATGTGGTCGCTCTCCCTTTCTGACTCGTCTCGCCGGATGAGTCTGTCTCGGCCCGGTACTCGGTCCGGATCGTCCGATTCCTTCCGAAGCCTGAACCGTGAACCTTCTAGAGTTCTAGATGTTTGACAATAGTCGGTCGACTCCGGCTCGACAACATCCACGCCCCACGGACTACTGCTACACGACCGTGTGCACGGGTCCCGACCACGTCCAGGCAGACCGCCGGCACCTACGCCACTCTCGCCAGGTCCAACCCGGACAGATCGTGGCCGTCGGCATAGCGGTGGAACGGCACGTCGAGATAGGTCCCGGTGTTGGTACACATCGTCACCGGACCGATCTGGAAGGTGACGCCCCGACCGTAGATCGCCTCGGCCGCTTCACGACCCAGGTGATCGGCGATGACGGGAGCCGGCAGACCAGGACCGGTGACCATCCCCGCCATGATCACGTGACTGAGGTCGAGATGGCGGGGCGCCGTCATGCTCGCCTTTCGGAGCGGACGTTGTAGCTGAGCTCGAGCCGGTCCACATGGCGATCGGCTTCGATCGAAGCTGCCTCACCCACCAACAGGGCTCGGTCGAACAGGAACGGGGTGCTGTCGGTCGAGAACGAGGTGCGAAGGGACAACAGCGCGGCGGATCCCGGTGGCCGTTCCAACAGATCGGCGTCGGGATCAGCCAACACCACGGCCCGTAACGTTTCCCTGGCCCGGTCGACTCGGTAGCCGACGGTGGCCAGAATCATCTCGTACAACGACCGTCGAGCCAGATGGTCGAGATCGAGCTGGTCAGCCAGATCGGCCGACATCACCGTTCGCTGCGAGACGACCGGTCGTCCATCGACGCGCCGGATTCGGTGGACCTCGGTCAGTGGCCCCCGAGCACGACCGAGGGCGGCCCGAGCGTCGGTCACCCCTGTCGTCGGCGACCCGATCGACAACACCCGGGTCTCGAGCTCCATGCCCTGCGCCGTCACCTGCTGGGCGAAACTGGTCAGGTTGCCGATGCGGACCCGGAGCGGCTGATCGACGACGAAGCTCCCCCGGCCCCGCGAAACCCAGATCAATCCTTCGGCCTCGAGTTCGGCGATGGCCTGCCGCAGGGTCATGATCGTCACTCCGAACTCGGTGGCGAGGTCTTGTTGCGACGGCAACTGTTGGCCGGGTGCGAACGTCCCCTCGAGGATGCGGTTCCGGAGGTCGGCGTAGATCGCGAGATACTTGGGTTGGCGACCACGAGGCACGGCCCAACTGTAGAAGCCGCATCGTCGATCCCTCGCCG
>CALACD010000247.1 GCA_937890445.1 uncultured Acidimicrobiia bacterium
CAGGCGGTGCTGCTGATTTCGCCGAGAACGCGAGTAGCGGGCTGGTTCGCTACGCCTCAACACCCAGTGGCATCGCGCAGCGTCTGACACGCGTGTGCAAGCCGTGGCGGCTCGAGCTTGGTGATCTGTCGCCGGAACGCGGTGCGTGGAATGGTGTGGATGTTGTCGAAGTTGACCACGCAGTCGGTGGGCACACCATCGTCGGGAGTGAGGACCAGCTCGGAAACGAGGCCTCGGACGGTTCGTGTGATGGCCGCAACGACGACCGATCCGATGCGGTCGGCAACCGGATCTCGGGTCAGTACCAATACCGGCCGGTCTCCGCCGGGCGTTTCAGCGAACCAGACCTCACCGTGTTGCATCGGCCCAATCCGACCAGTCTTCGGCGACTCCCCAATCGGCGATCTGACTGATCGCTGACTCGTCATCGGCGAGTGGCGTCTCCAACCACTTCTCGGCATCGCGTTCGGACGCAAGCCGCGCGAGGTGGCGGTGCAACGCGTCGCGGAGCAGCTCGGACTTGTCGATGCCCAGTTGGTCTGCCCATCGCTGGGCTGCGGCCGCCTCTTCGTCATCGACTCTGAAACTGATCATTGTCATACGGTGACTCTATGACGTACGACAGTACTCGGCAAGGGTCCGTGTGGCCTTCCTGGTCGAACACTTCGCACCTCGATCGAGCGGGGCAGCTCGTGGGGTGGCGACGATCGAGGCCAACTGCGCCGTCAGGTACTGCTGCAGTGATTGGCCTGCCAACTCGGCTCGTCGGACGAGTTCGTTGCGGGCGGCTTCGGGCACGTCTCGGATTCGAACGTTAGTCATGCGTGCAATATGCATGCAGTGGGCGGATGTCAGCAGAAGTCTCTGGGGATGCCCATCACGTAGGACCACGGCAGCGACATCGATCGGGACGATGGGCGGGGTTGCTGCAAATCGAGCTCTGTGATCGAGCTGCACGGGTTCGGTGGCATCGTTGTCCGCAACAAACGCCTCGGTCTCACCGCGTGGAGAAGCGCGTCGTCGTGCTGCCGGCTGGAGCCACGGCGGCAACCATGAGACGACAGCGCTCGCGACCGGATCCAACGATTGTTCAGCTGATCGCCTTGCACATCGCAGCATGCAGTTCGTCGGGCTTCTGCCCCTTCGCCACAGCAAGGTCGACGCTCGATCCGTCAGCGAAGGAGACAGACAAGAGCTTGTTGCTCATGCCGCCGCCATCGCCGATGGTCACCGTCTCGATCTCGTCGAACTCGAAGTGACAGGCCACATCGCCCACCGATCCCGTCTTCTTCTGATCGGCCCAGATCACTCGTCGATCGGTCACGACCAGGTAACCGTTCTTCGTCGGGACACGATCGGCGATCGTTGCCTCATCGCCGTCGGCATTCATCTTGCTTGCGACCGAGCTCATGAGCGCACCGAGTGAGGTCCGCTTCTCAGCAAATCCTCGGCTGATCGAGCCCGATGGCTGGGCCACTGCGGCTTGTACCACCGTCTCCCCGCTGGGAAGGTGGGTCTGATGCACGATCAGGTGACAGGTTGACCAGGCAGCGACTGCTGTCTGAGGGGTCATGGTGGTTTCGTATTCGATGGGGTCAATCGGCCGAGGCGGGCTTGCCGGCGGCGTCGGTGGTAGGTCCGCTCGATCCAGGTCACGATCGCGATCCGCAACTCCTCGCGTGTGGCCCAGCGGCGTCGGTTGAGGACGTTCTTCTGCAGCAGTGAGAAGAACGATTCGGTTGGAGAACACGTCCTTGATCGCACACAGGTAGAGCTTTCCTTGGGCGTGATCATCGATCCGAACACAACCCAGATCTGTGTTGCGCAGAGCGGTGATCGCGACCGATCGAGCATCGTTGGGATCGTTCTTCTGACCCTTGCCAGAACCAAGCGATCTCGTTCGCGTGGACAGCGCGGGCGGCACGTCGACAACGGTTTCGCCAGCTGCGAGGAGCTGTTGCCCAAGCAGGTAACCGAGATCGGGTACGGACTCAATCGCCCACACCCGATCCGGGAACTCGGACGCCCAACACCGCAGTTCCTCGCTCTGCTTTGCCGATGCTCGAACTCGCAGTTCGGCACCAGAGTTCGGTGTTGTCGATGGCGACAGCGGTGTGCGACGCCTTGCGCGGGTCAATACCAATGGCGATGGTCGTTGCTGGATGCTCCTGGTCTCGATGGATG